>NZ_JACJPZ010000038.1:0-47537 GCF_014696335.1 Dolichospermum sp. FACHB-1250 | reverse complement strand
TTCCTCAATATGGGCTGCAACTATTTTTTCTCGGAGATCCACTGAATATGCTTTCATGACAGTATTATCTTTATTATTACTAACTGTACCTCATAACTTCGGAAACTGCTGTAAGTGTTTATTCCCAAGGAACTTAGAGGTCATAAATCATGAAACCACAACCTATTACTCCACAACCTGGCCAAGAATCTGTTTGGGACTATCCCCGTCCAGCAATTTTACAAGATACCGACAAACATCTCAAAGTTATTTGTAATGGGATTGTTTTAGCAGAAACAACCAAAGGAAAAAGAGTTTTAGAAACTAGTCATCCACCAGGTTATTATATTCCTGCTGAAGATATTAAGTTAGAATATTTAATAGAGACACCTAAAAAAAGTTATTGTGAATGGAAAGGTGTCTGTGAATATTATGATGTTTCTGTGGGAGACAAGTATATTCATAATGCTGCTTGGAAATATATTCAACCTAGTCCTAATTTTCAATCAATTCAGGAATATTATAGTTTTTACCCTGGTTTAATGGATGCTTGTTATGTTAATGATGAGTTAGTTATACCTCAAGCTGGTAATTTTTATGGAGGATGGATAACTAGTGATATTGTTGGACCATTTAAAGGTGAACCCGGTACTTGGGGATGGTAAATAAGGAAAATTTCAGTTGTCAAAATTGATAGTTTGACAACTCATGAACATCACGGATAAATTATCTATATAATAGTCCACGAAGGTGGACTTCGCTTGTGTAGTAGCGATAGCGCAGCGTGGCGTAAGCCATATTATATTCGCCGAAAACTTTTCCAACATCCTCTAATTTAACTTAAATTTCCATCAAGATAAATATGCTTCTTTAAACTGAGAAACTGAGATAATTTTAGTCTCAATTAGTGTCTGTGCCTCGCTAAAATCTTTATCTCCAGTAATTAGTAAATCAGCTTTAGCTGCTATAGCACAGCTAAGAAACTTGGCATCTTTTCTATCTCTTTTAAACTCAATAGTATTATCAGTTCTAATTAACGTGGTAACATCTTTTATACATTTTAGAAAAAGATTTCGTTTATCTAAATTAATGTTTAACTTTTCCCTATTTAATACTGATTGATACTCTTCAAGAATTTCTTCTGACACTAACCAAGTATACTCTAAATTACAGGCAACAAATAAAACTACTTGTTCAGGAACTCTATTCTTTAAAGCAGCCGATATGAGAATATTCGTATCTATAATAACCCTCATTCTGCTCTCCGGTAAGCATCAATTTCTTCACTAATTTCTTCTTCTGTGATTTCTTGGGAAGAAGGTAAAGATTGAATTTCCTTGAATAAAGACTGCAATTGATTAGCTGCTGCTAATCTTTTTTCATCAACTACCTGAATCTTGATTTCTACTTTTGTTCCTACTGCAAAAGGTAAATTAGAGAGAACTACCTGTTGAGAATTATCAATGGTTAAATAAGTTTGATAGGCATTCATTTTTTTACACTGTTAAATATTTCTTCTATTTTAGCATTGCTTTTACTTTTTAGTTAAGATAAGCAATAATTTTTGATATTTTAACAACTCCCTGATAACTTTTTCCACAGGACGAGGTTGAATATTTACTTGATAATTCATATACTATTCAGCACTGCTATAATAGAATCTATCAGCTATTTATCATCATTGGCATCAATTTATGAATAAATTTATACACTATTTATGTTTTTTTGAATTTCAATATGTAAAGCTGATAGCTGGTTGCTAAATACTTACGAACAAACACCAAAAATCTTAACTATAAGGGATGATTTAAGCAATGAACAAATCACAGCTTAATTTGATATTACAAGAAGTTAAACAAGCTTTGCAAGAACTTTATCAAAACCAACTGGAAGCAATTATTTTATATGGTTCTCAAGCGAGGGAAGACGCTCAAGAATTTTCTGATATTGATATTCTGGTTGTTCTGAAATCAGAGATTAATCCCTATCATGAAATTGATAAAACTAGTCAAATAATCTCAAACATTTGTCTAAAAAACGATGTTGTTATTTCTCGTCACTTTATCTCTTCAGCAAAGTTTGAAAATGAAAATACTCCCTTTAATTATAATGTCAAAAAAGAAGGTATTTTTCTATGATATCGGAGGAGAAAAAATTTATAAAAAAAGCTAAAGAAAGCTTAATTGATGATACCCTTGAGTTGAGTGAGGAAGATGTGAGAATTTTGATTGAACAAAGCAAAAAATTTATTGAAATTGCCGAGAAAACCTGATCAAAAATTTTATATTTTTGAGAATCAAACATCTGAAAATTACAATTGTTGAGATTTTAACCACTCACTAACAACTTTTTCCACTGGTTGAGATTGATTATCTACTTGATAATTCATCTTTTGGATTTCAGTTGTAGAAATTTTACCTCCTAATTGATTAATGGTATCTCTTAATTCTGGATATTTTTGCAGAATCTCCTCATTAAAAACAGGTACAGCTTCATAAGGTGGAAAATATTTTTTATCATCTTCTAGGATCACCAAGTTTAAAAATGGAATTAAACCGTCTGTAGAATTCCCTGCTATAATGTCTACTTTTTTCGCTTTTAAAGATTTATACATTAATCCTAATTCCATTTGTTGAGGAGATTTGGTAAAATTGAAGTTGTATGTTTTTGCTAACCCCCGATAACCATCTTCTCTATCAATAAATTCATAACCAAATCCTGCGTTCAGTTGTGAAGTATATTTAGCAATATCAGAAAGGGTTTTAACTTGCCATTTTTTTGCATCTTCACCGCGAATAATTAAAGCATAGGTATTTTCAAATCCTAAAGGTTTCATCACTGTTAATTTCAAATTATTATCATAGTATTCTTTGATTTTTTCATAAACAGTTTCAGGATTATTAATCGGTTTTTGCTTTAAAATTGCTGTGAATGCTGTACCCGTATATTCTACATACCCGGCTATTTTTCCCGCTTTAACTGCTTCATGACAAATAAATGTTCCTCCTAAATTAAAACGACGATCTACTTTTAGCTGAGTATGATTTTCTATTTGTTGTGCTAATAATTCTCCTAAAATAATTTGTTCTGTGAAATTTTTTGAACCGATAATAATCGTCGCTGGTTTTTGTTGATAGTTAAATGCAATTAATCCAGCTATAATTAAAGTAATTATTCCTAAAATAATCGCCAACTTTGATTTATTCCCTGTTGGTTTAGTTAGGTTTTTTTCTAATAATCCTAAACCAAAATCTGCACTCAAAGCAATTAAAGCTGCGGGTATTGCTCCGGCTAAAATTAATTCATTATTAACTATCGAAATACCCCGAAAAATAAATACTCCCAAACCACCACCACCAATAGCAGAAGCAATAGTAGCAATTCCTACAGATATAACTGTGGCTACTCTCACCCCTGCTAAAATAACTGGTAAAGCCAAGGGAATTTCTACTTGTAATAATAACTGTTTGTCTGTCATTCCCATCCCTATTCCAGCTTCTTTAATAGCAGGATTGATGCTATTAATGCCAATATAGGTATTACGAATTATGGGAAGTAAAGCATAAAGAGTTAAAGCAAATATGGCTGGTATTTTACCAATCCCTCCCAAAAATGGCACGGAAATTAAAAAACCAAAGATGGCTAGACTAGGGATAGTTTGAATTGCATTTGCTAAACCCAGAATAGGAGAAGCTAGTTGTGGTTGACGAGTGATAAAAATGCCCACAGGAAGCCCGATAGAAATAGCTATTGTCATAGCTATGATTACTAAGATTAAATGTTCTCCACTGTGAAGGATAATTTCTGAACCGTATTGAAATAAAAACATGATTTTATGCTAATTGTATGCTAATCTTAGTTAAGTTGTTCCCAACTTTTTGCCGCATTTAAACAAGCTAAAAAAGCCTGTGCCTCTGGATGTTGAGAACTAAGAAATTCTCTTTTCGTTCCTAATTCCACTAAATTTCCTTCATACATTAAACCAATTCTAGAGGCTAAAAAGAAAGCTTCTTGAATATCATGGGTGACAAAAATCACAGTCTTTCCTAATTGTTGTTGTAAATATTGAAATTGTTGTTGTAATTCCAAACGAGTGATAGGATCAAGTGCGCCAAAAGGTTCATCCATTAATAGGATAGGTGGATCTGCTGCTAAAGCCCTAGCAACTCCCACCCGTTGACGTTGGCCTCCTGATAATTGGTGGGGATAACGTTGAGCAAATTTTTCTGGTTCTAGTCCTACTAAGTTTAACATTTCATAGACTCGATTTTGAATTTTTTGTAGTGGCCATTTTTCTAAAGATGGTACAAGTCCGATATTTTCCGCGATGGTAAAATGGGGAAATAACCCTGTTTCCTGGATGACATAACCGATACGTCTTCTTAATTTGATAGCATCCCAATTAGTTGTAGATTTTGAACCTACTAAAACTTCCCCTTGGGTGGGTAAAAGTAAATGATTGATTAATTTTAAAGTTGTGGTTTTACCGCTACCACTACGCCCCAATAAAATTAAGGCTTCTCCTTGATAAATACTAATATTTAAGTTAGATAATAGAGGACGGTGATTAATTTCAAAACTGACATTACGAAATTCCACTGCAATTTCTGATGTTGTAGACATAATAGAAGATTCCTGGTCTTTATAATTACACATAGGTTTTTGATTAGGTGAACTATAAACTAAGTAGAGGTAATTAACTAGTTACATAGTTCTGAGGCTGTGAGCATCCTTCCCCAGCTTTTTTATAATTTACATCAGATTTTGTGTCTGAGTAAGTATTCTCTACCTTTAGCATCTCTCAAGGTTTAGCAAGGAAGAAACTCTTGAAAAATAGTCATTTTTCAGCCTTGACTTTTAAAAAAAAAGGTATACATTTAGAGAGATTCATTGTTGTAACGTTAATATTTTCCCCTTTAATTGAACCGCATCAAACTAAACCAATTTACACCTATACAGGTAACTTCAACTAATGATATCAGATAAATTAATAAATATGACTACACCAAGCAAACTATCAGAAAAAATTGTTTTAGATGGAAAAACATTTATTTCCGCAGAAAAATTACCAATTCCAGAATGGCCTTGTGTTGTCAGTGAAAGACCACAACCAACGCTGACAGTTAAAGATGATGATTTATTTTTGGTGACGGATACTATGGGGAATATTTCTAGTTGTTCCCCGGATGAAAGTAATTCTAGCATGGGGCTGTTTTGTCGTGATACTCGGTTTTTGAGTCGTTTAGAATTACAGATTAATGGGCGATCGCCTGTATTACTGAGTAGCACTACTGACAAGGGTTTTGCTCTATCGGTTTTATGTACAAATCCCAAAATCACAGAGGAGTTAAAACCTGATACAATTGGGATACATCGGGAAATTGTTCTCAATGGCGCACTATTTGAAGAAATAGAAATAGCGAACTACAGCACTACCACCATTAATTTTGAACTAAGTCTCAGCTTTGATGCAGATTTTGTAGATTTATTTGAAGTTCGGGGTCATAGTCGGGAAAAACGGGGACAAATTTTACGTTTAGTAGAACCAAAAAATCCAGAAATTGACTTAATCCCTTGCGTACAATCTCAACACCAAAAAGAAGAATCCCTAACTCTAGCCTATCAAGGTTTAGATAATTCGATCATGGAATCGCGGATTCAATTCCAACACCGACAACCGGATGATTTTCAAGGTTATACTGCGATTTGGCGGCTAGAATTAGGCTCTCACGAAACCCAAAAACTCGGTTATCGTTTGAACTTGTTAATTAATAACAATGGTGGTTCAACGGTAAATCCAGCTATTACCTTAGCACAAGCCAAAGCCTCGGAGATGATGGAGGAGCAAAGTTGGGTACAACAAATTACCCGCATTAGTTCCGATAAAAGTCTTTTCAATCGAGTTATTGAAAGAGCAGAACAAGATATTTACTTATTACGCCAATCCTTTGGTAAATATAAAACTGTTTCTGCGGGTGTACCTTGGTTTTCAACGTTATTTGGCCGGGATTCTATTATTACCGCTTCCCAAACATTGATGTTAAATTCCCAAATTGCTAAAGAAACATTGATGTTATTAGCTGATTATCAAGGGAAAAACGAAGATGAATGGAAGGAAGAAGAACCAGGAAAAATTTTACACGAATTGCGTTTAGGAGAAATGGCGCGGTGTGAAGAAATTCCCCATACACCCTATTATGGGACAATTGACGCGACTCCATTGTGGTTAATGTTGTATGCTGAATACTACGTCTGGACTCATGACCAAGAAACCTTGGAAGCACTTTGGCCGAATGCTTTAGCCGCCATGGATTGGATAGATCGGAATATGCAAAAAACTGGTTATCTTAGTTATTATCGGCGGTCAAAACGTGGTTTAAATAACCAAGGTTGGAAAGATTCTGGTGATTGTATTGTTAACTTCAAAGGAGAATTAGCCATAGGTCCAATTTCTCTATGTGAAGTTCAAGCCTATGTCTATGCTGCTAAAGTTAAATTAGCCGAAATTGCAAAAACGAAAAAACAGCTAGATTTAGCAGAAATTTGGTTAGAAGAAGCTAGAGATCTAAAAACTCGTTTTAATGAAGATTTTTGGATAGAAGATCAAGATTTTTGTGCTTTAGCTTTAGACGGAGAAGGTAAACCAGTGGACAGTATTACCTCCAACCCTGGACACTGTTTATCTTTAGGAATTTTTCTCCCAGAAAAGGCCTACAGTGTAGCCGAAAGATTACGAGCGCCGGATATGTTTAATGGTTGGGGAATTAGAACTTTAAGTAGTTTATCACCAGCTTACAATCCCATGGGTTATCACATTGGTTCAGTTTGGCCTCATGATAATAGTTTAATTGCCATGGGATTAAGAAGTTTAGGTTTAATTGATCAATCTTTGGAATTATTTCAAGGGTTATTTGATATGACTTCCCAGCAACCTTATCAACGTCCACCAGAACTATTTTGCGGTTATGAAATGAAAGGTGATAATGCACCAGTACAGTATCCTGTTGCTTGTACACCCCAAGCTTGGGCTACTGGTAGTATCTTTCAATTATTGCAAATGATCGTGAATTTAGTCCCAGACGCGCAAAATAATTGTTTGCGAATTATTGACCCGGCTTTACCAGAATCCATCAATCGTTTATCATTACATAATTTGCGTGTTGGTGGGACTATTTTGGATTTAGAATTTGAGCGTTCTGGTAGCACTACTGCTTGTCGGGTTGCGAAAAAACGCGGTAATCTGCGGGTAGTGATTGAAGCGTAAATAGTCTGAATCAGGATGTACGGGATTTAAAGATTTACAGGATGACGATAAAATACATGATCAATCCTGTTCATCTTTCCATAAGTTGTTACCAACTCAAGAATGTTGTGGTGTGGGCATCTTGTCCGCTAGAATCATACTTAATGCGGTAGAGTATTAATTAAGCTCCTTCTGAATGATCAATTTTCTGACTAGGGGAAGATTCATAAAGAGCATCTAACTGTTCTCGCGCATCTTCAACATTAATGGAACGCATTACCAACAAAGGTTCTTTAATTATATTACCAGCACTGTCTAACAATTCAGGGTGGGGAACATATTGCCTTCTAGCTGCATAATAACCAAAACCACCTGGTGATGATTGGTTGCTAGAATAAGTCCTTTCCCTGTCAAAACTGAACATAATCAAATTCCGAATTAAATTACCAACGGCCATAAATGCCAGAACGGTGAACGCTAAAATATAGAGTAGGTGTAGCATCGAGTTTTCCTCCAGAATAGCAAGGTTGAGAATGTTTTTTTGTAAAACTTAAACTCCGTAAATAAACTATCTACGGTAAAAGAGAATGTAAAATCCTGTACTTATGCCCCTATGTTATCTAGTGCAATCTTTATATTGAGATTAAGGTAACATGAGAGACATTATTTTTTTATGAAAACAATGTTAAGAATTGTCTGGTATTCTGACGATTTCCGGTTGATTTAGATTGATTTAGATTGATTTAGATTGATTTAGATTGTTTCAAAGGCTTTACAATTCCTTTAATTGACCTAAACGCATTCCCACACTCCAACATTCTGTAACTAATTGATGCCAAGGTGTTACGGTTGCCATATCAATTCCCACTTGTTTACCTGTGACTGTAAACAATATCTTGGCTGTGTTGAGTTCATTTTGTGCATTTTCAACTCGTTTTAGTAAGTTAAATTGCTCTTCTTCACTCATAAAAGGGATCTTCTCATTTTCCAGAATTTGGTGATATCGCTCAAACCAATATTGAAAATCCTCTAACAGCGGTTGTAAGACGGCTTCCAGTAAATCAGCATTTGGTAGATTTGATTCCTCCATATATGAGAAGCATATTTCCTAATTTTTTTTATATTAACGTTATTTACGATTCTTAACAATCAGTTCATAACTTCCTATCTGAAAAAATCTGTAACAATAGCGTACAGATCACAATTATATAAATTTGGCAATGGTGTTGTAAAGCCCCTTGGGAGTAACTCTAGATACCTCTAAAGGAAGAAATCAACCTGACAAAAAAAATCATCTGTCCCAAAGAGAGGACTAGAGTCCTGACTAGGAGCTAAGTGCAGTTTTTTGCTAAATTTAGGAGAAACCATAGCCAGTAGACTATTATTTATGTTGTAAAGATATTTTTTGTCAATTCTATTTTTAACACTTCGCCAAAAGTTTAACAGCCAATGTCGCCAAATCAAGAAACCGCACCAGCCGAAAAAATCTATTTACCCCGTACCAGCGAGTCAGAAACATTAAAGAAGATTCGCCACACAGCTTCCCATATAATGGCCATGGCAGTACAAAAGCTGTTTCCCAAAGCGCAAGTCACAATTGGTCCTTGGATTGAAAATGGGTTTTATTATGATTTTGATAGCCCAGAACCCTTCAGCGATAAGGATTTGAAAACCATTCAAAAAGAAATGGTCAAAATTATTAATCGTAAATTACCATTAATTCGGGAAGAAGTCAGCCGCGAGGAAGCACAAGAGCGCATTGAAGCTATTAAAGAACCCTATAAGCTAGAGATTCTGGCCGATATCAAACAAGAACCCATCACAATTTACCATTTAGGAGACCAATGGTGGGATTTGTGCGCTGGTCCTCATGTAGAAAATACCAGCGAAATTAATCCCAAAGCTATAGAATTAGAAAGCGTTGCAGGTGCTTATTGGCGCGGTGATGAGAAAAAAGCTCAATTACAGCGCATTTATGCCACTGCTTGGGAAACCCCCGAACAACTGGCCGAGTACAAACGTCGCAAAGAAGAAGCTTTACGCCGTGACCATCGTAAAATAGGGAAAGAACTAGGATTATTTGTCTTTTCCGATTTAGTTGGACCTGGTTTACCCTTGTGGACTCCCAAAGGGACTTTATTAAGGACAATTTTAGAAGACTTCCTCAAAAAAGAACAGTTAAAACGGGGCTATTTACCTGTTGTTACTCCCCACATTGCCAGAGTTGATTTATTTAAAACATCGGGACACTGGCAGAAATACAAGGAAGATATGTTTCCGTTAATGGCTGAAGATGAGGAAGCGAAAGCCATAGAACAGGGTTTTGTTCTCAAACCAATGAACTGCCCTTTTCATATCCAAATATACAAGAGTGAATTACGCTCTTACCGGGAATTACCAATGCGGTTGGCGGAATTTGGCACAGTTTACCGTTATGAAAAATCGGGAGAATTGGGTGGTTTAACCAGAGTACGTGGTTTTACTGTTGATGATTCTCATTTATTTGTAACTCCCGAACAGCTAGATAGCGAATTTCTCAATGTTGTGGACTTGATTTTGAGCGTTTTCAAAAGTCTGCAATTAAAGAATTTTAAAGCTAGATTGAGTTTTCGTGACCCAGCCAGTGATAAATATATTGGTGGTGATGAAGTTTGGGATCAAGCAGAAGGGGCAATTCGTCGCGCTGTGCAACAATTAGGAATGGACTATTTTGAAGGAATTGGTGAAGCGGCTTTCTATGGTCCAAAACTCGATTTTATCTTCAGTGATGCTTTAGAACGGGAATGGCAATTGGGAACTGTGCAAGTAGATTATAATTTACCTGAGCGGTTTGATTTAGAGTATGTCGCTGAAGATGGTTCGCGTAAACGCCCAGTGATGATTCACCGCGCTCCCTTTGGTTCGTTAGAGCGGTTAATAGGGATCTTGATTGAAGAGTACGCAGGTGATTTCCCGTTATGGTTAGCACCTGTGCAAATTAGGTTATTACCCGTAGGTGATTTGCAGTTAGATTTTAGTAAAGAGGTGGCTGGGAAGATGGTTGCATTCGGTATTCGTGCGGAAGTAGACACCAGTGGCGATCGCTTGGGTAAGTTAATTCGCAACGCAGAGAAGGATAAAATCCCCGTAATGGCTGTAATAGGTGCGAAGGAAGTGGAAACCAACAGCTTGAGTATTCGTACCCGGGCTTCTGGGGAATTGGGAGCGATATCTGTAGATGAGGTTGTGAGTAAAATCACAGAAGCAATTACTAACTTTAGTAACTTCTAAAAAAGTAGGCTGGGTAAATTTGTCGTTCCCAGTCTAGAGACTGGGAATACAATATCAGAAGTAGTCAAAGTCGTCCAAGTAGGTTGGGGAGAACGAAGTGAAACCCAACACCAGGTGAATTGCTCAATCATACTGTATATTACCATCAGTGCGATCGCCTGATCTTGTAGGGTGCGTTAATGAAATGTAACGCACCTTATGTATGTTTATTTACTGATTTTCGGTGCGTTACGCTGTCGCTAACGCACCCTACATTTTTGTCGTGGTTGATAGCCTTTCCCTTGTTTCCTCACAAATCGATAAACCTAATTCTGTATAAACTGGGTTTTGTTACTATAATTTATGTTTCTAAATCTTTAATTGCCTTTTGAACCTTTCATCTGAGATATTATGCTATTAACAGTGGTTAAATAAGTTTAATTTATGTATGCCAGCTAAAGATTTATTTCATAATACAGTTAAAACAGCCCTGACAAAAGATGGATGGACAATAGATGTTTATGATGAGTTTTTTAGTCGGAAGTTTATTCAAAGAATAGTTGGCGAATATGACCTAAAATTACTGATTTTTAACCCAGATCAAGAGGAGATTGTGATATGGAGAGACTAAATTACAAAGAAATAGTCCAAACAATTCTGGAAGGTCACGCAAGAAATCGCCCAAATAATCAAACAGAAGTCAAATTGATATTTGATACGGATCGTGATCATTATCAAGTTATTAATATTGGTTGGCAAGAACTAACGCGAATATTTGGTTGTATTATTTACGTAGAAATTAAAGATGGCAAAATTTGGATTGAACGCGATGGCACAGAAATCGGAGTAGCTAATGAATTAGTAGAAGCTGGAGTTCCTAAACAAGATATAGTTTTGGGTTTTAAAGCTCCATACAAACGGAAATTTACCGATTTTGCTGCTAGTTGAAGCATATATAATTCTGCTAAAATACGGTAATTAGAGAAGTTACGCTATCGCTAACTTTTTTAATTACGGAAGAAAAGGCGATCGCGCCAGCATTACACACAAATGGTATAATTTTAAACTATTATCTAGACAAACCAATTTTTTAAAGTATTCAATCCTCATCATAAGATATTTTTAAGTAAATATTTTCTTATACCTAACTTGGGTAAAAACTTATAAAGAAATTGTTAAAAAGTTTAGTACAATAATCTGATTAGACAAATAAGTATTTTTTCCTATTGACATGATAGCGGATCAATTTCCTTGGCTTACCGCAATTGTCCTATTTCCACTCCTGGCTTCCTTTCTTATCCCCTTATTCCCTGATAAGGACGGCAAGGTTGTCCGTTGGTACGCGCTAGGTGTAGGTATAGCAGACTTTGTTTTGATGTGTTTAGCTTTTTGGCAGCATTATGATGCCAGTAATGCTAGTTTTCAACTCGTAGAAAATTACGTTTGGATGCCCCAATTAGGCTTAAATTGGTCGGTTTCCGTTGATGGTATTTCCGCTCCCTTGGTGCTTTTAGCAGGTTTTGTTACCACCCTTGCCATTTTTTCCGCTTGGCAAGTTGATCGCAGACCAAAGCTCTTTTACTTTCTCATACTTGTGTTATATTCTGCACAAGTTGGAGTATTTGTCGCCCAAGACTTGCTATTATTTTTCATTATGTGGGAAGTGGAACTCATTCCCGTATATCTACTAGTCTGTATTTGGGGTGGACAAAGACGACGCTACGCAGCTACTAAATTTCTTATTTACACCGCAGCAGCCTCTATATTTATCTTGGTAGCAGCGCTCGGACTGGGTTTATATGGCGGTGGAAATGTCACATTTGATATCGCTCAACTCGCACACAAAGAATATCCCCTCACCTTCCAACTAGTACTATACGCGGGTTTATTAATTGCCTTTGGGGTAAAATTGGCAATTTTTCCCCTACATACTTGGCTACCTGATGCTCACGGTGAAGCTTCTTCTCCAGTATCTATGATTTTAGCCGGTGTACTCTTAAAAATGGGCGGATATGGACTAATTCGCCTCAATCTTGACATACTTTCCGACGCTCATGTTTACTTTGCTCCTATTCTCGTTATTCTCGGTGTTGTCAACATTATCTATGGTGCTTTAAATTCCTTCGCTCAAACGAACATGAAACGTCGTTTGGCCTATTCCTCAATCTCTCACATGGGTTTTGTCCTCATAGGAATTGCATCTTTTACCGATTTGGGTATCAATGGCGCAATGTTACAAATGATATCCCATGGTTTAATTGCTTCTGTCTTATTCTTTCTCGCAGGTGTCACCTATGATCGCTCTCATACTATGATGATGGCAGAAATGGGTGGTATTGGTCAAGCAATGCCAAAAGTATTTGCTCTATTTACAATGGGAGCTATGGCTTCTTTAGCTTTACCTGGAATGAGTGGTTTTGTCGGTGAACTTTCTGTATTTGTGGGTATCACTACTAGTGATGTTTACACTACCACTTTTTGCACTGTGACGGTTTTTCTCGCTGCTGTAGGGGTTATCCTCACACCCATTTATCTCCTTTCCATGCTACGTCAAGTATTTTACGGTTCTGGTGCAGACCTGATCTGTGATATTAACAATGCAGGTATTCAAAATCAAGAAGATGAAGGGACTGCTTGTTTTGGTACAGATTGTCTTTTACCAACGGAAACTGTGTATACTGATGCTAGGCCACGAGAAATTTTCATTGCTGCTTCTTTTCTAGTGTTAATTATTGGCATTGGTTTTTATCCTAAAATTGCCATGCAAATGTATGATGCAACAACTGTGGCTGTGAATAGTCATGTTCGCCAATCTTATACTATTATCTCCCAAACTAATCCCCGTGTTTATGCTGGTGGTTTGTTAAATCCCCAAGTTAATAATACTGAGTTAACTCCTGTTTTGGGAATTTTACAACAATCTTAGGCTACATCAGGGCTTTTTTTCTCACGCCAAGACGCTCTAGACGCAGAGAGTTTTATGTTGATGGTTTTGTCAAATTTTGGTGGTTTTATCGTTACGATAAATATATCGTTAATGATTGTAGCACCATGACGGCTAATTTAACTAATGGTTTAACCTCTGTTTTTCGTCTTTCTCCTCTGATTCGGATCACTTTGTTAAGTTTATATTTAGCGTTAACGGTTCCTTTACCGTTTTTAGCTCAGTTAACAGCCGCAACTATTCCTCCCTGG
Source organism: Dolichospermum sp. FACHB-1250 (assembly GCF_014696335.1). Taxonomy (NCBI): domain Bacteria; kingdom Bacillati; phylum Cyanobacteriota; class Cyanophyceae; order Nostocales; family Aphanizomenonaceae; genus Dolichospermum; species Dolichospermum sp. FACHB-1250. The sequence goes on along the minus strand of NZ_JACJPZ010000038.1, from coordinate 33,871 downwards.
TTATTATGGATAGGAATTGGTTGCGGTTTTATTTTGTTATATGCTGTTTTGACTGAAAGGGTGATTTTAGATGAGGAAGGGATTAAGGTTACTTACTCGGTTTGGTTTTCTCAGTTTTTTCGTCGCGGTTGGAGTTTATCATGGTCGGAAGTGAAGGAGTTAAAGCCACGAACGACTGGACAAGGTGGTTTAGTATATTATTTTATTACTCAGGATAGTAAGGCTTATTTATTACCTATGCGAATGTCTGGATTTGCTAAGTTTATCAATATTGTTGAAGCGAAAACTGGTATTGATACTCAAGATGTTCGTCCTTTATCACAGCCTTGGATGTATTTAATTTTGTTAGCTTTGACTTTATTATTGCTGTTAGTAGATATTTGGACTATTCAGGCTGCATTAGTTATGGGTCATGGGTAATAAGTATTTGGGTGATTAAATTTCAATAAATTATTTGGCATTGTATATCTGATTTGATGCTTTAATTTAGCAATGCCAATAATTTAATTCTGTAATTATCTCAATTTAACCAAGAAAGTTTAGAATTTATATTCTAAACTTTTACATTAAGAATGTATTAAGTTACATTAAGATTTTAATTATTTACATTAAAAATGTAGTTTATTATTATGCTTATACTAGAATCTGTTAGTTTATCTAGACGTTTACAGAATCAACGTCAATACCCAATTTTACAGAATATTTCTTTTAGAGTATCACCGGGCGATCGCTTCGCTATTGTTGGTCCATCTGGTGCTGGTAAAACTTCTTTATTACGTCTGATTAATCGGCTAAATGAACCTACTAGCGGGAAAATATATTTTAAAAATCAGGAATATGACAAAATTCCTGTAATTCAACTTCGTCAACAGATAATGCTTGTGCAACAAGAATCTAAACTGTTGGGGATGACAGTGGGAGAAAATTTAGCTTATCCTTTAATTTTGCGTGGTTTACCTAAACCAACTATTCAGGAAAAAGTCAGTTATTGGCGGGAAAAACTGCAAATTCCTGAACAATGGTTAGGACGGACAGAAGTACAACTTTCTGGAGGACAAAAACAGTTAATTGCGATCGCTCGCGCTTTAGTTACCGAACCGGAAATTTTACTATTAGATGAGCCTACGTCGGCCTTAGACACTCCTGCAATTACTAATTTAATTAATATCCTGACTCAATCAAATCAAGCCCATTCTTCGGCAATTTTGATGGTAAATCGGCAAAGGGATTTAGTGCAGGAGTTTTGTACTCATGTTTTACATCTTCAGCAAGGTCAATTAGTGGTTAATCAACCTGCGGCTGAAGTAGATTGGGAAAACTTAGCAGTCACCCTGACAGCAGCAGAAAGCCAAGAATTAGAAGAATGGACAATTAGTTATTAATCAGTGGTCATTTTATCTGTTAAGAGTTCCCTGGAATTAAGAACTTTGAGCGGTTAATACGGGAAGTTGATTAGTAAATCTTTCTCTTGGTAATTTCGCTTGTTGTTGAGCGATATTAGCATTCAAAATTTCCATGTTAAATCGGTATCCAACATTACGAATAGTTTGGATTAAACTGGGTTGACGAGGATCAAGTTCCACCTTCTTCCGCAGCGATAAAACATGAGTATCAATGGTACGCGGGTTATCAATAGCGTCAGGCCAAGCACGACGCAATAATTCTGATCTACTTAAAGGCACTCCTCCAGCTTGTGCTAAGACGTACAATAAACTAAATTCCTGGGGGGTCAAGTCAATAAATTCCCCTTGGAAACGAACCCGACGCTGGACTAAATCAATTTGCAAACTGCCATAATCTAAATAAGCTGGTGCATTAGGTGTGCGGTGACGACGAAGAATGGCCTCAACCCTAGCCAAAAATTCCTGCATTCCAAAGGGTTTGCTTAAATAATCATCTGCTCCTGCTTTTAAACCGGCAACAATATCGGCTTCATTGGTACGAGCAGATAACATCAAAATTAAAGGCTGTTGTTGACGATGTAACCAGCGGCACAACTCCATACCATCGCCATCGGATAAATCCGCATCTAAAATGATTAGAGTTGGTTGATGGCTTTGAAATACTTCTTTTGCTTGATAAATACTGGCAGCTTGATGAACTCGGTATTCTAGTTGTTGCAAGTGCCAACCCAATAACGATCTCAGATGGGGATTCCCCTCAACAATTTCAATACAAACCGAACCCACAGTGGCAAAACCCCTTAGCGTTGATGAATCTCAAATTAACAATCTCGTGGTCAAGGTTTTGTAGTTTTTGTTACCTCAATGAAGATATTCTTCACATTTCCCTCAAGAAAACCTTGCAAAAAATTTATTTTTTACTTTATTTGCAATAAAGCAGGTGGCTTTATTAAATTATTATTACATTTACATTCTCTAAACTCAAATTGCTATTTGTCTAGGGTGGTTTAGTAATTTCTGGTAACTGGTATAAAATTGTTTACTTGCCAACCTCTACCTATGATTAAACTTTAATTTGAGTCATTTGTCCTACTCCTAAAGAGATATGATAAACTCAGATAACAATCATTTATCAAAGGGAGTAGGATAAAATTCACACCTGATTATGACTCTTAGTTAAACAAGACTTGTTTTCTATCCATGAGGTGGCTAAGAATTTATAAAACTTGATTATACAGGTTTGGACTATGGCTAAATTTGTATTCCTCAAGAAAGACGCACAAAAATTGGAGCAATATCAATTAGCCTCTGTGATTATCAATACCAGGTTAACACGACGCTAGATTGCTAAATCTAACTTTTGACAAAGAATCGTAAAAACACACTACAAAATCACCTTATGTCCAGTTTTTTGGCCTAGGATCTAATTAAGTTTTTAGCTGCTGAGGGGTTTGATCCAAAGTCAAAATATTACTTATGAGTTAATACATAAGCAGGAAGTGATACTTCATTGAGCGTGAATCATCATCTACAATTCTCATTCCCAAGAGACTAATACAGCAGTTATGCTCCAAGACACACAAACCATCCGCTACTACCAAAGACTTACCGACGCCTTCGTCGAATTATGGAATCGCGGTTATCGTATGGATGATATGCGGATGTATTTGGATGGATACCTAGCCGCACTCAGACATAGTAATATCATTGAACCCTACTGGATTCATCGCTTAGAAGAGGAAGCCAGCCGCTACTTGCATGATGTATCTAATTTTACAATGGTTCAACCGGAACCAGAAAGACAACATCGCTACTACTAAAGGTAGATTCTGATTTGATCAAGTAGCTACCATCTGACGACAGCGACTGTAGTACAATTTTTGATACTCCCCTCAGTTTGATGCTGCTGAGGGGAATTTTGCTGTTGTTGGTTACAAGTGATGGTAATTAATTGGGATATTGAGATAATTTCTCGAGAGATATTTTTTCTTGATGATATAGTTCTTGAATCTTTTTTGTGGCGGGTTCTAAAATCTCCTTTCCCCTTCTGATTTGAATATCTAATTTATTTTGATTTTGATCAAAAATCACAAATAGTGATATATTTCTGGCAATAGTTTGTTTACTACCTCGCAATTTAAAATCAGTGACAAATTTACCTGCTGTGGGGACATGAAGAGCTAAATCGGAAGATTGAATAATTTCCTGAATATCCGCAAGTTGTAAATTAGAAAGTGCTGGAGTTTCTTGTTGAATATTGATAAACTTAATTAAATCTAGTTGGTTTTGGTTAATTATTATATGATCTAATTGTTCATATTGAAATGTAATTGTTCCTAGTAAATTATCAGTAATGGCATAAATTTGGACGGAATATGGAGGTTTAGGAACAGAACCTTGTTTATAGAATAAACTTCCTTCTGGGGTGACAGTAATTTGCGGTGTATTTGCTAGAGTTTGTAAAGATTGAAGATTAGCAATGGTACTTTTAACAAATACAGAATCAAGTCCTAAAATAGATGCTAATTCATTAGCTGTAGGGGGGGGATTAAATTCCATACCAGCGCGAATAATAAACTCTTCTAAAACATTAAATTTCCGAGGTTCTTTAATAGTTAATTCTAGGAAATTTTGCGTTACATGATAGTAAAATTGACGTGCTAATAAAACCGATGAATAAGGGTTTTCAGCTTCAATTTTATCAACTAAATATTTCAAATTATTATCAATTATTTTAACTACAGAAGCAGGAAACATCAATAAAACCTCCATGATGATTAACAATGTTTGCAACCTCAGAATACATATTACCTACTGTACCAGATTTACCTGTAAATAAATCGTGACAACCGACAATAATTAACAATTCTTGAGCGCGAGAAAAAGCCACATTCACCCGTTCTGGTTTATTTGCAAATCCCACATCTCCTTGATGATTATTCCTGACCATACTCACAATTACCACTGGTCTTTCCATACCTTGAAATCTATCAACTGTACCCGTTCTAATTTGTAAAGAGGGAAAAAATTCAGATTGCAAACGTTCATCAATTTTTCTTAATTGAGCGCCATAAAATGTAATTACAGCTATTTCTTTTTTTGGTTCTCCATTCGCAACTTTATGAAACCAAACCTGCTCAAATTGGTGACAAATATTTTCAATTACATCAATTTCTTTAGTATTCACAAATGAAGTGCCATTGCGTTCTTCTTGAAATTCATTTTCTCTAGGCATTTTTACCCAACATAAATGATGATCAGGTTGAATGATTTTCCCTGCTAAATTATGAGCGCGTTTCCTATCAGGTTCTAAAATGCCACATTCTAATTTACCATGATAAAATTGATTAATTGCTCCCATGATCATGGGGTGCATTCGATATTGAGTATTCAGCATTTTCTTGATACTTTTATCAGCAATTTCAAACTGACTTTTAAATAATGATTCTTCTAAAAATTGCAATTCTTCTCTAGAATTACCCATGGATTGCGCCACTTCTGCCACTGTGCTAGTATCAAGCATAGGAGGTAATTGCCGATGATCTCCTACCATGACTAATTTTTTACCTTTCAACGCGGGAATTAGTAACTCTGGGGGAGTGCATTTACTAACTTCATCTATAATTACAACATCAAAAGATTGAAATTCTTCGGAGAAACTATAATTTGCAGCTTGAACACAAGTAATACCGACAACGTTAGCATTATCTAAATAAATTCGTCTTAAATCATTACTATCTTGTTCGGAAGGTTGACGTAATTTTGTAATCCAATCTTGAACAAAATTTTGATATTTATCTAGATAATTTTCTTCGTTTTGGAGTTGTTGTTTCCATGATTTGAATTTATTTCTGACTTTGGTTAAAAACTCTAAATTAAATAAATCATGGTGAGATAATTCTGGCTTAAATTTATCTGGTATAATTGGCCAAGTTGACTCCCACCAATTCCGTTCTATAATTAAATTGTCTGATAATTGTAATTGTAATTTGTCTTCTAGATCAGATATTTCTATTTGTAATTGTTCAAGTTGCTCTTGATAAACATCAGTTTGTTCTTGCAAATTTATAAATTGCTGATTTAAAGCGTCTTTAATTGTTTCTAAAATGGTAAAGGGTGCTAATGATGAAATCAGAGTTTCTAATTCATAAATACGATTTTCCCAAAACTTAACTTGTTGAGAAAATTCCTGTGGTTGTTCCCAAATATTTGCTTGTTTAGTTAGATACTTTTCTGTTAAATTCCTTAATTGATGAGGTATATTTTGCTGTTTATGAATTGCTTGTAAATTATTAATAACTGCTGCAAGTTTTAAATTAGCAGCTTGTTTACTGTTTTCTAACTGAGTTTTAGCTTCAGATATTTGTTGGGAAGAAATTACATTTTCTGGAAGTTCTTGAAATTGCTGTTTTAAAATTTGCAATTGTTGTTGAGCTTCGGTTTTGACTTTTAAAACACATTGACGCGCATTAATTAAGATCATCTCTAGTAGTTCTTGGGTAATGCGGTTAAGAGTAGCTTCAATATTATTCCATTCAAAGGACTTACCATAAGTTTTTTCCAATCTAATTAAAAAAACTTGAATATTTTCAATTAGCAATTTCCTCTGTTTAGGGTTAAGAATTTGATAATTTTTTAACTCTTGATAGGTTTTTTGCCACTGAGTCTGATCACTTTTTGATAATACTATGGGAATTTGATTAAAACTTTGTTGTAAAAAATAACTAAAATTATGCTGTTTACCTTTTCTATCAGTAAAATTTCCCTCTATTTCATAAGCTATGGCTTTTGTTAATACTCCCCAAGCTGGTAAACTGATTTTATAATTTTTGGGAACAATAGGTAATTTTAAGTTTTGAGCAAACATCAATAAACCTAATGGTAAATTTACCATATTTTCTGTTAAAAGTAAATCAGATTGTTGACATTCTTTCAAAACTTGATATAAATTATTATAACCTGTAGATTTCCATTCTACAACTGCTTCAACAATATAATCAATTTCCCGTTGACGATTTTCCCAGATTTGGATTGTTGGTTGTATATTATTGTGAATACTAAATTTTTGCAAATCTGTTTCTAATTTCTGTAAAGATACAGAATTTTGTTGAAAAATATCAACTAATTCCGCTACTTCCGCAATAGCTAAAGCGAGATTATTAATATCTTTTAATCCAGCTTTAAATTCAGAAAGTTGAGTTATAATGGTTTCCTGTAACCAAACTGCTAAACCAAATACACCAAAATCAGGACGGACAAAACCAAGTTCCTCAATACATTTAATAGCTTGAATTACATTTTCTCGGAAAATCTCTACTTGTTTGTTATTTTCTGTATAGGGTTGAATATGGGTTAAGAAATCCTTGATTTCTAGAGATTCCCAGTCTATATTTTGGGAATTTTTTAGTATATTCCCTAAACCAGTAATTAAGGATGCAATTTCATTTTTATTTAATAAAATTTGATCATATTTAGTTTTTTGGTTTTGATAAATTGTCTTTAAATTCTCTTTTTCTGCTTTCAGTTCATTTTGTTCCTGATTAAACTGTTCTTCAAATATATAATAGTTTGTAAATCGTGGTAATAATGGTAATAATTGAGTTAAAATTGTAATATTTCCCTGACGTTGACTGAGATTATTTTCGCAGTCAGTAGCGGTATTTTGTAACCATGTACTAATTACTTGATCTTCTAAAAATGGCTGTCCTTCTTCTCCAACTTTTTCGGCTCTTCCCTTTCTAATAGCACGAATAAGGGGATTATGAACTAAGCGACTGAGGGCGTTATCAACCGCTAAATTCGCTTGTGAGGTAATTAATGTCCGTCCCCCGCGTAATGCTACCTGATAGCAAATTTCTGCAATTACTGTTGTTTTTCCTGTACCGGGTGGTCCTTGAATTAAAACTAAATCTTCTGCGGAAAGTACCTTTTCCACTGCGGTTTTTTGTCCAGCATTAGCAGAAGACAACAATAAATCTTGTGATTTCAGTTTCACTCTTTTTGTAATAGTTCTCGCTTGAGAAGCGTCAAATAGAAAATTACCTAAATAGGGGTTTTGAGTCCTTCCTTGTCTTAACTGTTCTAAAGCTTTTTCTTTACGTTCGATTTGTTTGATGTCTCCAGCAGCATCAAAAAATATGTAACCATTATTGGGAAGTTGATAATTACCTTTGGCTATATATTCAATTAATTCTCTTTCTAGTCGAATATTAATAAGATTATGTTTTTGATCAATTTTTTCAATAGTTCCTAATTGACGACTGTTACGGCGATTTTTTTCTGTGGGGACAGAATCTAAAAATTTAACTTCCTGATTTTTGGCTTTTTTGACCCGTTCCCAAAAGTTTTCTAAACCTAAAAAATGTTCTTCAGAACCATCTAAAGTAGCCGAATTAATTTTAATTTCTAAAGTGATTTGTCGAGAATTTGAGCGGTTATTATTTTTATTGATAAAAAATACGCAAAATTGACGAGATTTAGCAATATTTTCTTCAACCTTTAAAAAAGCTTTCCATGCTTGAAGTTGATCTTCTGTAGGAACATGATTTCCGCAAATTGGTATATTTTTTATTTTTGCCAATAATGGTGTGGGAATATCAAGACGCTCTTGATAATTAGGAATTAAACATAACCAATAAAGTACAGCATAACCGTCAACAATTCCCCGCAATTCTGGTAATAAATAAGCTGATAAAATTTTAAAACCTCCAGATCCGTCTTGACGAACAGCAGCTTTAAATCCTAAAGTCTTTCCTAATTTTTTCAGTCTTTTTGGTAATTGAAAATTATCTTGGTCTGTGGCTATAATTAATTCCCAAATTTCTTCTCCTGGTTCTTTTCCAGTCCCTTGACGACGAATATAAAAACAACCAGGTTGTTTACCAACTAAATCAAATAATAATTCATTTGCACGTTCTCGCCGTTCTCGAAAATCAGGATATAATTGTACAGATGATTGACCCTCAAAATGGCGAATTAAATTATCAACCGCTGTACCTATGAATGTATAACCACAGTCTTCTATATTTGTTTTATTATTCATAGTTTTCATCAAAAATGTGGTAATTTAGGCATAAATAATTTTCAACTTATGAGCATTAATTTAAAATTGCAAATCTAATAAAAATAAGGTGTCGGGTTGCGTTCCTTAACCCAACCTACACCTAATAGTTGATATTAAGAAGCCAGGGCTACTTCTACCATTTGTTGTAATTCACCTTTGTTGTACATTTCGATCAAAATATCAGAACCGCCAACGAATTGGCCATTAATATATACTTGGGGGATTGTTGGCCAGTTGGAATATTCTTTGATTCCTTGACGAATGTCTTGATCTGCAAGTACGTCAAGAGTTTCAAAGGGAACTCCTAATGTATTGAGAATTTGCACAACGTTATTAGAGAAACCACATTGGGGCATTAATTTGTTACCCTTCATGAAAACCATAATTTTGTTTTCTTCTACCAAAGTATCAATTCTTTCTTTAAGTTCTGGGGTCATGATTAGTTATTTCCTGCGTTGTTAAAAGTTAAAAGTCAAAATTCAAGGCAATTTTAGATTTTGTTCAAGGCAAAATCCTAAATCTCAAATTAGTTTACTACTTGCCAAGCTTCGGGAGTGTAGGTTTTCAGAGCTAAAGCATGAATAGCTTCGCTGGACATGGCTTGTTTCAATGCGCCATAAACTAGCTGGTGTTGTTGCACTAGTCCCTTATCTACAAACTGCGATGAAACTACTGTCACCTGATAGTGATCACCACCACCCGTCAAGTCTTGTACTTGCACTTGGGCATCTGGCAGTTGTGCCTTGATCATTCCCTCTACCTGTTGCGGACTCATCATCGCAATTCCTGAAAAAACTTTACTTCTCTATTATTAACAGATATCTAACTCTTGGTTGTTGCTAATTAACTTATGCTGATTATTTTTTGTTTGGACGAGAATAGGGTGCATCCACAAAACCTAATTCAAATAATTGTTGATAAGCTTTTCCCCCCAGTTCCCTCGTGGGGTTTTGACTTTTAATGATTTGCACTAGCAAAGGTATGGCTAGTTCTGGCTGATTTTGCGCTCGATATACTAAGGCTAACTGGTAGCTGGCTTCATCTCGCTTTTGGGCAGTTGCTAAGGCTTTTTGGCGCTGGGAATCGGATAAACGAATGTCAATACCTCCAAAACTAGAATTTAATTCTTGATAAAAGCTGGATAACTGATTATAAACCTGGCGTGCTTCTTGGAGTTTTTTGGCTGCTAAAGCGTAGTTTTGACTAGAAATCGCTTGATCTGCTTCTTTCATTAAGCGATCGCCTGCCGCTATACTCAAGATATTATTACCCTGTCCAGCGGGACTGAGGGTGTTAGTCTTATCCCCAGTCGTCGGTTTAGTTTCACTAACAGGATTAATAGGAACTGAGGGCTTTTTTACCTGAGCTTCAGCAGATGATGATATGCCTAAGAACGCTATAAATGATAAGCAGCTAAAGCGAATTAATAGATCCGTAGCAACATTCATGAGGTTAATTAGTAAAATAATTATGGAAAAAATTTGAAAAACTTGATGTATTTTAACTCTCTTTGTACCGATGATAAAGTCAAGTGACTGAAAAAATTTCTCTGGCAAAGGACTAAACAGGCAAGAGCCAAGAGGCCAATTAATTTTCAACTAATCCCAATTTTTTATGAGTGATAATATTAATTCTCCAGATTTTCTCGAACCAGATGTCACAAATAGCGACGAAGCATTAATTTTACAACGCAGTGGCGAAGAATTGATACTAGAAAAAACATTATATCGCTTCACTATCCGTCCTAATGCTAACTTTACACGTGAGCAAGTATCACAAATACGTGGATGTGTATGGCGGCGCAGTATATCCCAGGCAAAGTTAGAACTGTATACGGTTTTTCCTGAGCAGCTAGAAACAGTAATGTCTCAAGTACGTGCTGATAAAAATGTAGACTTTGTGAGTCATGTTTATAAACTTGAAAATAATCCCGGTAGTTTGGTTTATCTAAGTGATCAAATCACAATTCAATTTGCTACTTGGGTAGATATGAATAAAATTAATATTATTGCCAATAGATTTAATTTAGTTCAAGATCAACCAGTTGTAGGAATGTCGAATACTTTTATTTTTCTGGTGAGTAAACAAGCTAAACAAAACCCAATTAAAATCACGAATCAATTACAAAAACTGTCAGAAGTTTTAGCCGCAGAACCAAATATTATCATTCAACAAGAACCTCATTATCGGCCCAAAGATTCCCTTTATCCTCAACAGTGGTATCTCAATCACAATGGGGGGAATCAATTGGTAGCTGGTTCTCACATTTCCGTAGAACAAGCTTGGGATACTACTCGCGGTGTTCGTTCTATTATCGTCGCTGTAGTAGATGATTCCTTTGACTTGAATCACCCAGATTTTCAAGGTAATGGTAAAATTGTTGCTCCTAGAGATTTAAAAGAAAATGATTTTTTACCCTTACCAGGAGAAAAAGAAACTAGTCATGGTACTGCTTGCGCGGGACTAGCTGTAGCAGAAGAAAATGGCACGGGAATTGTCGGAGTTGCTCCTGGTTGTGCAATGATGCCCATTCGGACTACCGGTTTTTTAGATGATCAATCAATTGAGGATGTTTTTAATTGGACGGTGGAAAAGGGAGCAAGTGTAATTTCTTGTAGTTGGGGAGCTTCTGCTGTTTATTTTCCCCTTTCTATCCGTCAAAGGGCAGCTATTAGTCATGCTGCTACCAATGGACGCAATGGTAAAGGATGTGTAATTGTTTTTGCAGCCGGAAATACTAACCGTCCGATTAATGGGACTATCAATGAACAAAATTGGCCGAAAAATATTGTGAAAGGTAACACAAATTGGTTAAGCGGTTTTGCAGTTCATCCTGATGTAATTACCGTGTCGGCTTCCACTAGTTTGAATAAAAAAGCTGCTTATAGTAATTGGGGAGATAATATTTCTGTTTGCGCTCCTAGTAATAATGCTCCTCCGGGAATGTGGTTTCAAGAAACCGGTTTTGTTTATACACAACCGGCAATTGTCTCTTCTCTGTTTGGGTTGGGAATCTTGACTGCAGATCAATTAGGAGCAGCAGGTTATGATGCTGGAAACTTTACTAATAACTTTGGTGGTACTTCTAGCGCCACTCCCATAGTCGCAGGAGTAGCAGCTTTAGTATTATCAGCTAATCCTGATTTAACGGCTCAACAAGTTAAACAGATTCTTCAAGATACTGCTGATAAAATTATTGATAATAGCCCTGATCCTCAATTGAATATTGATGGGGGTACTTATGATAGTAATGGTCATAGTCAATGGTTTGGTTATGGGAAAGTCAATGCAGCTAAGGCTGTGAGACTAGCAAAACAAATGGGTGTCGTTGCCCAAATTACTAATGAACAAACACAGGTAAAAAATACTCAAGTTGTGAATATTCCTGATAATGATCAAGAGGGAATTAAAAGTGCGATCGCTATTAATGAAGCTGCTAATATTGGTGATATCCAAGTTACGGTTAATATCACCCATGATTTTTTAGGAGATTTAGAAATTTATTTAATTGCTCCTAACAATCAGCGGATTTTATTGCAAAGTCGCACATTAGGCCGTCGTAACCAATTACAAAATACTTACACAGTGCGATCACATCCAGCCCTGAAACAATTACTTTCCCTACCCGCACAAGGTAACTGGGAATTACAAGTTATTGACTACGCTGCCCTGGATGTGGGCAAACTTAATCACTGGGAATTGGTAATTGGATTGGACACGGGAAGTAGTTGATGTATAGCAGGGGGAGGGAGGAGAAGCAGGGGAGGAATTTTCTGGTTCTATGTTCCTTCTGACTCCTGACTCCTGACTTAATTGTTTTAATTGATGGGTTAAATCTGCTGTGAGCCTTTTAGCTTCCAGCTTGAAATTTCCATTTAGATAATCTGTGACTTTGATAGGTTCATCAATGCGAATGTTGACATCTGCACCCCAGTGAGGATAGGATTCGCTGTATTGGATGCTAACAGGTATAACTTTAATCCCCAGCCCTGGGTATTTAGATTCAGCATTTAAGGCTAAACGGGCTATTCCTGGCTTCAGCAGGTGAACTTGACCATCACGATGGATATCACCTTCAGGATAAATAACTAACATTTCCCCTTGTTGCATTAACTCTATTGTATGACGGAGAGTAGCGATCGCTGGACGTTGAGTATTGACCGGGAAACCGCCCATTCTGAGAATAAACCAACCTTGTAACCCCTGACATTCATCAATTGTCACCATAAATCGCATATCTCTACCTGTGAGATGACGACCAGCAGCGTAGGGTAAAACTAATGAATCCCAGCGAGAACGATGGGTAGGAGCAAGAATTACCGGACCACTTTTGGGGATATTTTCTAGTCCAGTAATTTTAATCTGCCTAAAGAAAGATGGCAGAATGATATAACGTCCAATAAAATACCCTAAAGGAATTAACCAAGGGGAAATCCCTGGTATACTGTGAGCTATCAAAGGCCTCCGAGCGGAGTTGAGGTGAGAACTTACAGACTTATTTATGGTTTGTGAATGACGGGTAGTAGAAGCAGAGTCTGATTTAATCATTACGGTGGCTAGTTTTTAGAAGAATAAAAAATTACACAAATTGCTTATGTCCACCGTATATTTTCTTGGGTAGTTTTTGTTTTCCCATCTGGACAGTTTTATCTGTGTCTGTTATTTTTGCTGACGTTGGGTAGCAAACCAATTTTGTAATTGTTCTCGACAGTCTGATTCCAGAATACCTCCTAGCACTTTTAGACGGTGATTAGACGCAGGGTGATCAGGGATGTTGAGAACAGTCCGAATTGCGCCAGTTTTGGTATCGTCCACTCCATAGATCAATTTTCCCAATCGTGCATGAACTATAGCACCGGCACACATCGGACAGGGTTCTAGAGTGACATATAATGTACATTGATGCAAGCGCCAACTTTGTAAAATTTGACTAGCAGCGCGAATCGCCATAATTTCCGCGTGTGCGGTAGGGTCTTGATCCCGTTCTTTCCGGTTTTCTCCTACAGCAATCAGGTGGTTATTTGTGTTAACAATTACAGCACCAACGGGAACTTCACCCGCATCACCCGCTGCTCGTGCTAATTCTAGGGCGTGATTCATCCATTTTCTATGTATTAAATATTCTGGTAATTCCAGCATATATTTATATTTATTATTGATTTATATTTATTATTGTGGTCAGTTATTATTGATTTCAATTAGGTGCGTTACGAAGACAGCTAACGCACCCTACTATTTAAGGTAAATTACTCGGATCAATCCCCTGGGATTTTAAGTACGCTATTAGCCGTTCTTTCTCTTGACGTTCTTGTTCAGCCCGTTGACGTTCTTGTTCAGCCCGTTGACGTTCTTCTACAATCTTTTCTACAGACCAAGGTAGTAAATTACCTGCTTCATTCCACCACCTTAACCAATATCCAGTTCTAGCTTCTTTTTCCCCCCACCAAGTTCCCAAAAATAAGCCCATTGCGTCAATCCAATGTAGACCATTTTCATCGGGTTGTTTTAACTCGTAGCGACCATTCTCCAGTTGATATAATTCCAATAAACCGCCATCTGGATCAAAAATTACATAGATGGGAACTTGCAAAATTTGCTCGTAAAAAAACCATTTTCCCGGTGGATATGTGCGTTTAAAAGAATATTCTCCACCTTCCTGATCTGATAAAAATTCTATAACTATAGCGGGAATATCTCCTTCTAAATTCGGTGTGTAGCTTTTGCGTTCAGGTAAAATTTCTTTGACTGCGGGAATATATAACCAATCAGGTGCTTTAGCAATAAATTTACCGTCTAATGTCGCACATAAACCAAAATTCGAGGCTATCAACATCTGCGGTTGAATAAAACCCCCAATTTCTAAACTTTCTCGCAAAGCACCAGCCAAAAGTGGCTGTCCTGTATTTTCCACCGGTTCGTCCTCTAACTGAAAATCATCGGGTAAGGCTTCCCAAGAGATTACCAGTTCAGTGGGAGATTTGATTTCACTGATTTGGGTGATCATAATCACTGCCTCTGGTTGATTTGTTTTTATTTTATCTGATACAATATTAGAACAGCTAAAAATCAGGCGATCGCTATGATTATGATATAGCTATAAACTGTACTACATTTAAGTATAATTCTAGCGGTACTACATTTAAGTATAATTCTAGCGGTACTACATTTAAGTATAATTCTAGCGGGCAAGATGCCCGCACTACAACATCTAGTTAAATTTGGGTGATTTGGTTTATTTAAACCAAGTCATCATCAGTGTAAATAAAGAAGATCATCCAGTTGACCTTTCGTATCTAGACGATACAGATCATCACAACCGCCAATGTGTTGATTATTAATAAATATTTGGGGAACGCTGCGGCGATTATTAGCGCGTATGGACATACTTTCCCTGGCTATTTCATCACCGTCAATTTTGTATTCTGTAAAATTAACACCTTTCCACCATAGTAGCATTTTCGCACGGATGCAGTAGGGGCAAGTTTGCCAAGTATAAATCTCTACATTGGCTTTGACGCGCTCTGGATGACGACCGAGAAAGGAATTGAGAAAATTTAGCATATTGTTAATTGGGAAGTTTGGTTTTAATTAAATGTGATCCTCGATAGATCTTTGATATATCTTGTGCTTTTTTGACGTTTTTGTGCAAAACTTAGATTAGATCGGGATTAAATATCGCTCATTGCTTACTTATGAAGTCTAGGAAATTATTTACTATTGGACCTATTATATCTGGTATTGTCACACTGAAGTTAATATTTTCTCTAACTGCTTGTAGTGATCAACCGCAAACGCCAGGGGGTAAGGTTAATACTCCCCAAGGACAGGTTACTCGCGTGATCGGTCATCGCATTAAAAGCCGTGGTCAGCTTGTTTGTGGAATTAGCGGTGAATTACCGGGATTTAGTTTTGTGGGGACTGACGGTAAATATAGCGGTATTGATGTTGATATTTGTCGGGCTGTAGCAGCGGCGATATTTGATAATCCAGACGCAGTAGAATACCGTCCTCTTAACGCTAAAGAGAGATTTACAGCTTTACAAACTGGAGAAGTAGACATTTTGAGTCGCAATACCAGCTGGACTTTTAGCCGTGGGACTGCTCAGGGTTTAGAGTTTGCACCTGTGGTATTTTATGATGGTCAGGCGGTTATGGTGCGCAAAAATAGGAATATTAAATCTATTAAAGACCTGAAAGACAAAGCTATTTGTGTCCAAACAGGGACGACAACCGAACAGAATTTAGCAGACCAAATGCGGAAACGGGATTTGACTTATAAACCCGTTGTTTTTGAGGATGTGAATGTTACCTTTGCTACCTATGCAGAAGGACGTTGTGATGCTGTCACCACAGACCGTTCTGGTTTGGTTTCCCGGTACGCAACCCTACCGAAACCGGAAGATAACATCATTTTAGATGATATTCTTTCTTCTGAACCCCTGGCGCCAGCAGTTGCTAAGGGTGATACTCAATGGAGTGATATAGTTAAGTGGACTGTTTATGCTTTGATCAAAGGTGAAGAATTGGGAATTAATTCTCAAAATTTATCACAGTTTGCAAATAGTAAAGATCCCGATATTAAACGTTTTTTAGGAACAGAAGGAAACTTGGGAGCAGGAATTGGTTTAACAAATGATTTCGCAGCCAGAATTATTAAACACGTTGGTAATTATGGCGAAATTTATGAACGCAATTTGGGAACCAAGACAAAACTAAATCTCCCTCGTGGTCAAAATCAATTAGCGACAAAAGGAGGATTACTCTATTCCCCACCCTTCCGGTAATACTATAATACTAAATTAAAATAATGACTAATTCTAAACCTCCTTTATGGCGTGATCATCGTTTTTGGCAAAATGCTATTCAGTTAATTTTTGTATTTTTAGCAGTATTTATAGTCGTGATATTGTGGAGTAATGTCAGACGGAATTTACAGCAATTAGGAATTCAATTTGGATTTAATTTTCTCAAGCAACAAGCATCTTTTGATATTGGTGAAACTATCGTTAATTATCAACCAACGGATACTTATAATTATGCTTTATTAGTGGGATTAATTAATTCTTTACGAATAGCAATAATGAGTATCTTACTAACTACAATTGTGGGAATTACTGCGGGAATTTCTAGACTATCAGATAATTGGTTAGTCAGGAAGATTAGTTTTGTTTATGTGGAGATTTTTCGGAATACACCATTATTATTACAATTGCTATTTTGGTATTTTGCAATTTTCTTGAGTTTCCCCAAAGCCGAAAATAAAATTTCTGTTTTCGGTTTCGCTAACTTTAGTCAAAATGGCATTGAATTTCCTTGGTTTACCTTGTCTCCAGAGTTTTCTAGTTTGTTATTAGGGTTAACTTTTTACACGGGTGCGTTTATTGCGGAAATTGTGCGGGGGGGAATTAAATCAGTTCCTCAAGGACAATGGGAAGCAGCAACATCTCTGGGTTTAAAGCCAGGTTTAGCAATGCAATTGGTAATTTTTCCCCAAGCTTTAAGGGTGATTATTCCCCCATTAACTAGTCAATATCTCAGTTTAACAAAAAATTCCAGTTTAGCGATCGCTATCGGTTATCCTGATATTTATTTTGTTGCTTCTACTACTTTTAACCAAACTGGAAAAGCCGTGGAGGTAATGCTATTGATTATGATTACTTATCTGATTTTGAGTTTAGTTATTTCTCTAATTATGAATTTATTTAATCGTTCTGTTCAAATTCAGGAAAGATAAAAAATAGCAATTTTATTTGATTTGTGAACAGGATTTATTTTTTATCGAACCACAGAGGCACAGAGGCCACAGAGGAAGAGAGGAAGAGATTTTATGTTTATGGTACGCTATAGGAAAATATTTTATTTAGGATCTCTATGATGATTAAGTTTATTTGGTTAAGAGAAAATCTGTTTAATAATTGGTACAATTGTTTATTAACTGTTGTTTGTTCGATTTTTCTATTTTGGCTATTTCAAGGATTTGCAATTTGGTTAATTACTAAGGCACAATGGCAAGTAGTTGCAGTTAATTTACATTTATTTTTGGTGGGAAGGTTTCCCCAGAATTTATATTGGCGAATTTGGCTGGTTTTGGGAATATCTACAACTTTAACCGCAATTACTGGGGGTGCTTTTACTAAAGAAGCAATATTCACAAAACGCAATTCTCTAATTTTTGGTTTTATTGTTGGGGTTTTATTATTAATTTTACCTCTACCATTAACTAGTCGTTTGTCTTTATTATTAATTACAGGTTTAATAATTTTAGGTGTGATAATTGGTCAAAAATTTGCTCAAATTATCACACCTTGGCTTTCCCTAATGTGGTTATTATCCTTTCCGATAATTATCTGGTTAATTGGTGGTGGTTTAGGGTTACAAGCTGTATCTACAAATTTATGGAATGGTTTATTACTAACCCTATTAATAGCAATAATTAGTATTGTGCTTTCCTTCCCCATAGGAGTTTTACTCGCATTAGGAAGAACAAGTAATTTACCTGTAGTGCGGTGGTTTTCTATTCTTTATATTGAAATTGTCAGAGGATTACCATTAATTGGTATTTTGTTTTTAGCCCAAGTTATGTTACCTTTATTCTTACCAGCAGATTTGCGTTTAGATAGATTATTCAGAAGTATTGTGGGACTAATATTATTTAGTGGAGCATACATGGCCGAAAACGTGCGTGGAGGACTACAATCAATTTCCAGGGGACAAATAGAAGCAGGAAAAGCATTAGGATTAAATACACCCTTATTACTCACATTAGTAATATTACCTCAAGCATTACGCGCAGTTATTCCTGCAATTGTGGGTCAATTTATTGGCTTATTTAAAGATACATCTCTTTTATCATTAGTGGGATTAGTGGAATTAACAGGAATGGCACGTTCCATATTAGCCCAACCGCAATTTTTAGGAAGATATGCAGAAGTCTATTTATTTATTGGTTTGATTTATTGGCTATTTTGTTATTCAATGTCCTTAGCTGCTAAAAAATTAGAAAACCAATTAAATAACTAATTTTAATGAAACTTAATAAAACATCTATTCCTTTCTGACTCTGAGTCCTCTGTGCCTCTGTGGTTGGTTAAAAAAAATTCAAAAAAAAGTAAAATATGACAGAAAAAAACCCGATAATAATTGCCGAAAATACCCATAAATGGTATGGTAAATTTCATGTTCTCCAAAGAGTAAGCTGAACGCTTCTTCCTCTTTTACTCTGAGTCCTCTGTGCCTCTGTGGTTAGTTAAAAAAGATTCAAATTCAAAAAAGAGTAAAATATGACAGAAATAAAACCGATAATAATTGCCGAAAATGTCCATAAATGGTATGGTAAATTTCATGTTCTCCAAGGTATAAGTTTAAGTGTAGAAAGAGGAGAGGTAGTTGTTTTAATGGGTCCTTCTGGTTCAGGGAAATCAACTTTTATTCGTACGTTTAATGCTTTAGAAGCATATCAAAAAGGAATTATTAGTATTGACGGAATTATCCTCAGTCATGATTTAAGAAACATTGAAACAATTCGTCGAGAAGTGGGAATGGTATTTCAGCAATTTAACTTATTCCCCCATTTAACAGTTTTACAAAATATCACTTTAGCGCCAATATATGTCCGCAAAATATCCAAAGTAAAAGCGGAAGAATTAGCAATGCAATTATTAGAAAGAGTGGGAATTTTAGCACAAGCACAAAAATATCCCGGACAATTATCTGGTGGACAACAACAGCGAGTGGCTATAGCGCGTGCATTAGCAATGCAACCTAAGATTATGCTATTTGATGAACCGACATCAGCATTAGATCCAGAAATGGTGAGAGAAGTTTTAGATGTCATGGGAAATCTCGCTAGTGAGGGAATGACAATGGTAGTTGTTACCCATGAAGTGGGATTTGCGCGAGAAGTTGCTGATAGAGTGGTACTAATGGATAGCGGTTTATTAGTTGAATCTTCTACCCCCGACACTTTTTTTACTAATCCCAAAGAAGAGAGAACTAAGAAATTTTTATCACAAATTCTCTAAATTATCTCTACATTAATGAATGTGTTGGGTTTTGTTCTTCAACCCAACCTACACAATTTCAGGGTTAAATTTTTAATTCCCCAAAGAAGTCGACAAAATAATTAATTCTCCTTGTTCACCACCTGCGGCTAATAATTGTCCTTGGGAATGCCAAGATAGAGTAGAAAAACCTGCTTCTGTATCGGTAAAAATCTGTGATACTTCCCTATTTTCATCCCATAAACATAACCAACCGTCAGCACCAGCGGAAGCGAGAATCAAGCTTTGGGGTGCAAAAGATATTGCTTGAATAATATCCAGATGATTGGTTAATACTTGGGCTTCCCAACCCACAGATTCATCTACGGACTTATCCCATATTACTATACCTTCAACGCTGGAAGCAGCCAAAATTGGCGCACCTGTGGGGGTTTTGAGGTCTGACCAAGCTAGTTGACGAATTTTTCCCGGAAAGCCGCGCATGACCCAAGGATCAGGATTTTCCCATTGTAAAACGGTGAGAGTGCGATCCATATTTCCAGAGGCTAAATATTCACCATCACCTGACCAAATTGTTGTTATACTAGCGGTAGGCATGGAAAGGATAAATGGTTCTGCATTCCAATCTTGAGTAGACCAAATTTTTACACCTTTATAACCATTAATAGCCAAATATTTGCCATCTTTACGCCAGTCAATTCCTAAAATAGAGGAATCATTAAAGTTAAGAGTGACAACGACTTCTGATGTGTCTGCATCCCAAATTTGCACATAACGTCCTAAACTAAAAGCTAGTTGATTATTGGTATAACTCCATGCTAATTGATCAACCCAAACAGGTGCATTTTCTAAAGTTGTAATTAATTGATTTTCGCACCAAATTTTTACTTTTCCATCTTGTCCGCTAATGGCTATATATTTACCATCATGGGAAAATGCTAGACAATTTACTGCTTGATTTGTAGCTGTTTGTAAGGTAATTAATTGGTGATTTTCCCATAAAACAATTTCACCAGCAGCGGAACTAGCAGCCAGTATTTCTGCTTGAGAAGACCAAGCTAAAGCGGTGACATAATCTGTAAGTTTTGTGGAATAGTGTTGAGTAAATTCTGGAGATTTGCTGGTTGTTAGGTTCATATTTGTTATCTTTTATTGATCAGAAATACTAGGCGAATAGAAGTAGCTACTACACCATCAAAGTCCACCGAGGTGGACTAAGTTTACTAGATTTGTAACCCACTTATGTGGGTTTTGTCTGTATAGCTGTGAATTTTATTCACTTAACTCATACAAGCAAAGAAATCTTTTTTTAACTGTGCTTCATCTAAATTTCTCCCAATAAATACAAGTTCATTTTTGCGAGTTTCATTTGCTTTCCAAGGTCTATCTGCTTTACCTTCAAATATCATGTGTACTCCCTGAAAAACAAAGCGGTTATCTTCATTTTCAATATTCAAAATTCCCTTCATTCTGAAAATGTCTGTTCCTTGGGTTCTGAGTAATTCTGATAGCCAAACATTTAATTTTTCACCATTGATAGTCCCAGGTGATACTATAGCGACTGAATAAACACTTTCATCATGAACATGAGCATCTTCTCCTAAGAAATTAGGATCAATTTCTAAAGCATGATCTAAATCAAATGCTTTTACTCCTAATAAAGCTGACATTGCTAATTGAGAATTATGAGTGCGGTAAACTTTTGCCATTGCATTCATTGACCGAATCCGGGTTTCTAATTCATCTAAAACTTCTGCTGTAACTAAATCGGTTTTATTCAATAAAATCACATCAGCAAAAGCAATTTGTTCCTGGGCTTCGTCTGCTTCCCAATGTTGCCAAATATGCTTGGAATCAACAACTGTAACCACTGCATCTAATGACAATTGACTTTGCAAATCTTCGTCTACAAAAAAGGTTTGAATTACAGGTGCAGGATCAGCTAATCCAGTGGTTTCAATGACTAAATGATCAAACTTATCTCGACGTTTCATCAAGTTGCCAATAATGCGAATTAAATCACCTCTCACTGTACAACAAATACAGCCATTATTCATTTCAAATATTTCTTCATCCGCATCAATTACCAATTGATTATCAATACCTACTTCTCCAAATTCGTTAACAATGACGGCGACTTTTTTACCATGTTCATAGGTAAGAATGTGGTTTAATAAGGTGGTTTTACCAGCACCTAAATAGCCAGTTAAAACGGTTACTGGTATTGAACTAAATGTTTCTGAATTCATCATAATGTCAAAGCAACTTTGATAATCTTGCCTATGATAACCGATTTAAAAATGGTAGTATAAACTGAAAAACCTCTGCTGGAAATTCTTCATGAAGTCCTAAAGAACCAGGAACTACCACACTCTCTATTTTTGGTAAAGCTGCTAATGCGTCCATTTCCTGACGTGATTTTGTCGGACTAGATGCGCCAATAACTGCCATAATTGGTACAGACAAAGATTGAGCTAGAGAAAGAAATTCTGATTGAGTGTAAAATGTGTCAATATTACCTGTGACAAAAGCCGCTGAAGCAAATCTTGCTCCTGTTTTTTGGGTAGTTTGCCATTTATTGGCGATAAAATTGGGTGTAAGTTTGTCAGCATTACTAAAAACGTGACGAGTGTACATCCATCTTAAAAAAGATGGTGTTGTGTTGAGCTTATACAGGAATTGACCAATAATGGGAAATCTGATAATTCCCCGTACCATAGCCGCTATTTCCTGAGTTGCGCCCATTGTTGGTAAAGGTCCACGCCAAGTTGGGGCTATTAATACAACTTTGTTAAGTATTTGCGGTTCTTTAAACGCTAGTTCTAGAATATAACCAGCAGCATGACCGGCACCAATTACGGAAACTGTCGTATTAAATACAGATTTGACAAAATCCGCCAAAAATTGCTGATATATGACTGGTCTGTAATCTAAACCGAGTCGGGAAGAGTCACCAAACCCAGGCCAGTCTATGACTGTGACTTGAAAATGGGGTGCGAGTAGTCTGGCTAATTCTGCCATTTCTGCCCTGGTAGAAACGCTGCTAAAGGCTGGTAATAATAGAATGGGTGAACCTTGGCCAATGGTTTCATATACTATTCGTAATTCCTGATTTTCCCATTGCCAAGGATATTCCTGTACTTTACCACCAAATGCAGCAGCGGGATTTGTTAATAAATTAGTAGACATCTGATTAAGTTCATAATTAAAAAGAATTTACTTATTTCCTCATCTCTAACTTTCTAACTTACATTCTAAAGCTTTTTTTTGCATAGTTTTAAAAATGTTGTAAAAGCCATTAGCGCGAGAAGGCGTTAAGCTAACATTTAAGCCAGTTTCTTGAATGAAATCGGGAGTAAGTTGGACTATTTCTGTAGGTGTTGATCCATTTAATCCTTCTATCAATAATGCTAATAATCCTTTGGTTAATTGGGAATCAGAATCACCCTGAAATATTACTTTATCATCTGCTAAAGATGCGGTGACATATACTTGAGAAACACAACCGGGAACTTTGTTTTCTGGGAGTTTGTCAATTTCAGGAAACTCTTGCAGTTTTTGAGCGTACCATATTAACTGTTCATAGCGTCTTTTGGGTTCTGTAGCCCTTTGAAAGCGTTCGACAATTTTTTTCAGCGCAGGTGGTAAAGAGTTAAGAGTTGAGGACATGATCAAGTTCAGGAAGTAATTACTCTTATCTTACCAATTATCAGCCCTTCCAGATACCATAAGTATGATCAAACACTAAAACTGGCTATTCAGTACAAGGATTGTTTCTATTGTGAATTGCAAACAAATGTTAAATTTCGCTACAAAGTAAGCAATGATATAGATTTTTATTACCGAATATTTAGATGATATTGTTAAGTATCCCCAAATATCAGGAGTAAATTTAGATGTTAACTTCAACTTTGTTGGCTACAGCTACAACAACGTTAGAATGGAGTCCCAATATTGGCATCATTATGATTGTAGCCAATATTTTTGCGATCGCTGTGGGCAAATTTACCATTCAGCAGCCTAACGCTAAACCAGAATTACCAGCGCCTCAATTTTTCGGTGGTTTTGGTTTACCCGCTGTATTAGCAACTGCTTCTTTTGGACATATCTTGGGAGCCGGTATTATTTTAGGACTACATTACATTGGCAAAATCTAAATTTTGCTAACTGGAAATTAGAGGAAGGAAAATATATTTCCTCTCTCTTTTTCTCGGTATTACAGTGGTGCGGGCATCTTGCCCGCATTGTAGCTCATTCAAGCTGAACTTGCTGTATTTTTCGCGCCAAGCTGCAAGGTTGCAAAGTCGCAAAGTTTGAGATTTCAAATCTTGGTTTTTTCTAATTTAATTCAGTCACACCTAAATATTTAGTCAAGAACTTATGAGTACATTATCAAAAATACAAAAATTACCATCTCAATTAATTACACCAGAGAATTTTCAACCCTATGGACAGGTAATATATGTAAGTAAAGATGGCAAAAATTTTGATCAAGAAGATGCACAATTAAATTTACAAAATGGTATTCCCCGTTTTTATATTATGCGGTTACAGGAAAAAGGTAGAAAATTTCACCACATTACTCGTCATGTCAAATGTACTCAATGTTTGGGTTCTTTAGATGGTAAAGATTGGTTCATGGTAGTTTGTCCACCAAATAATCATATAAATGAGCCTGAATTATCAAAAATTGCGGCTTTTCAGATTCCCGGTAGTTGTTTTATTAAATTAGATGTGGGAACTTGGCACGCAGGACCATATTTTGATCATGAGTTTGTAGATTTTTATAATTTAGAATTAAGTGATACAAATTTAGTAGACCATTTTACCCATAATTATCTCAAAAGTCATAATTTGTCCTTTGAGATAATTTAAATACTCTTTTATTGGTTCATTATTAATGAAGTCTGAATAATTCTTTTTAGTGAATTTTCCTTCACTAATTCAGCAGCTTGGTTAACTTCTAACCATTTTCTTTCTCTTGCAGTGGCTTCTGGCCAATCTTCTAATACTTCTTCTACAGGTAATAAAAATAAATTTACTCGATAGATATTCCCCCGTTTTCGATATTTATAATTACCCAATTTTTCCGTTGTGACTCTACCTAAAACTCCCGCTTCTTCCCATGCTTCCTTTGCTGCTGACTCATGAGGACTCATACCTTTACAAAGTCCCCCTTTAGGAATCACCCAACCTTGACGTTTACGAGTTGTAATTAATAAAATTTCTACTTTTCCCTCTATTATTCTATAGGGAATAACTCCAGATTGTTGTAAAACTTTGCTGGTTTTCTGAGCCATGGTGGTAGATTCCTTTTCAACTACTATTTTCTGTTTTATGCGGATATTTGATGTTGATTTGATCCTAAAATAATCTTCAGGATAATTAACCTGATTATGGGCAATCTTTACTATAAATTCATCAATCTTTCACAAAAATCCGGGAAAATATCTGGCAACACCCTAATTAATCCTAATTAATATTTACTTGTTTTCATCACTTGATCACCCAAAATATGTTAAAATTCAACCAGAGTAAGCATTTTTTACTTAAACATACTCATGTTAGAAATTCTAGAAACCCGAATTTACGAACTGGAACAATTTGCTAATACCCTGGTTACTAACCAACTCACCCACTTAAGTATTGTGAGTATTGGCATTATTTTTACTGCGGGCTTGCTTACGAGTCTCACGCCCTGTATGCTGTCTATGTTGCCCATTACTATTGGCTATATTGGTGGTTATGAAGCTAAAACCCGCTTGCAAGCAGCAGTTCAATCAACTTGGTTTGCGTTAGGATTAGCAACTACACTGGCAGGAATGGGCATTATAGCAGGTTTAATAGGTAAAGTCTACGGTCAAATAGGAATTGGTTTACCAATTATTGTCAGTATTATTGCTATTATTATGGGATTAAACTTATTAGAAGCATTACCCATACAATTTCCTTCTTTAAATGACACTTGGATTTCTGAAGATTTGCCACCCGGAGTGCGTTCCTACTCCATTGGGTTAACATTTGGGTTGGTTGCTTCCCCCTGTAGCACACCAGTTTTAGCGAGTTTATTGGGTTGGGTTGCTAATAGCCAAGATTTAGTTTTAGGTGCTGTTTTACTACTTGCTTATACAGCGGGATATGTAGCTCCATTAATTTTAGCAGGTACGTTTACTGCTAGTATTAAAAAACTATTAGAATTGCGCCGTTGGTCTGGCTGGATAAATCCTGTTAGCGGGGCATTATTAGTAGGTTTTGGTGTTTTTTCCTTAGTTTCTCGTATCCCTATTAGTAGTTTCTAAATAATGACTTTAGATCAAACAACATCCACAGAATTAATTTGGTGGTTAATACCTGGGAAATTTATGCGGCGAAAAATTTTACCCATATTAACTGATTTACGTTTGGCAATTATCCTCTTATTAGTAATTGCCTTATTTAGTGTTAGTGGTACTGTCATTGAACAAGGACAATTACCTGCATTTTACCAATCTAACTATCCAGAACATCCCGCTTTATTTGGGTTTCTCACTTGGAAAGTTATTCAAGTAGTCGGGTTAGATCATGTATATCGAACTTGGTGGTTTTTGAGTTTATTAGTTCTATTTGGAACGAGTTTAACAGCTTGTACTTTTACTCGTCAATTACCAGCCCTGAAAGCTGCTCAAAAATGGAAATATTACGAAGAACCTCGCCAATTTCAAAAATTAGCTTTGAGTGCTGAATTAGATGGTGTTTCCCTACAGTCAATTATGCCAATTTTGCAGCAAAAAAGTTATCGAATTTTTCAAGAGAAAGATGATATTCTTTATGCTCGTAAAGGTATAATTGGTCGGATTGGTCCGATCATTGTTCACATTGGTATTGTCGCCATTTTATTAGGCGGAATTTGTGGATCAATGACGGGATTTATGGCTCAAGAAATGATTTCTAGTGGGGATACATTCCAAGTAAAAAATATTGTTGATGCTGGTGCTTGGTCTTCTCAAGATGTGTTAAAAGATTGGTCTGTGCGTGTCAATCGCTTTTGGATTGATTACACACCAACGGGAGGAATTGACCAATTTTATTCAGATATGTCTGTGCTGAATAATCGGGGTGAAGAAGTTAATCATGAGAAGATTTATGTTAACAAACCTCTGCGTTATCATGGTGTAGTTTTCTATCAAACAGATTGGGGAATTTCCAGCGTTCAGGTAAGATTAAATAAAAGTCCAATTTTCCAATTACCAATGGCACAATTAGACACCAAAGGTAAAGGTAGAATTTGGGGAACTTGGATACCAACAAAACCTGATTTAAGCGAAGGTGTTTCCCTATTAGCCAAAGATTTACAAGGAATGGTATTAATTTATGATGCTCAAGGTAAATTAATTAATACTGTGCGTGCAGGAATGTCTATCCCTGTAAATGGAGTCAATTTAAAAATTATTGATGTCATTGGTAGTACAGGTTTACAAATTAAATTTGATCCTGGTATTCCCATTGTTTATACTGGCTTTGGTTTATTAATGTTGGGTGTAGTCATGAGTTATTTTTCCCATTCCCAAATTTGGGCTTTACAAAAAGGTGAGACTTTATATATTGGGGGTAAAACTAACCGCGCTCAAGTTGCATTTGAACAAGAAGTTTTGACAATTTTAGATCAACTTAGTTCGGTCAGCAAAATAGAAAAAGGTGAATAATTTTGTAGGTTGGGTTGAGGCTTTGGGAAATCCAAAAAAATCTCGAAAATGTTGGTTTTTATTCTTCAACCCAACCTACTAATTGCTTATACTAATAAATTAAACTGGGTTGAGTATTTCTAACCGCATTTGTTCAATTAATTGATGTAAATTACCTGTATTCAAACGGTAGCTTAAAGGGTGAACAATTAACCGCGCTGTACTTTCATACAAAGTGGCAATTTCAATTAAACCATTTTCCTTTAAAGTTTTGCCTGTGGAAACTAAATCAACAATTGCTTCTGACATTCCCGTAATTGGACCCAATTCCACAGAACCATACAAAGGGACAATTTCTATGGGTAAATCTAAACCTTGGAAATATTCTCGCGCACAATTTACATATTTAGAAGCAACCCGACCATGTGCGGGTAAATCTAAAGGAGATTTGTAAGAACTGTTTGCTTTTACAGCCACAGACATTCGACAATATCCAAACTTTAAATCTACTAATTGCGCTACTTGGGGCTGTTTTTCTCTAATAACATCGTAACCCACAACTCCCAACTGTGCTTGACCATATTCTACATAAACAGGCACATCTTGCGCTCGGACTAACAGCCCTTTGGCTTGTCCACTAGTATCAGGAATTTGCAATTGACGGTTTCCTGATTCTAAGAAAGCACTAAAATCTAATCCCACAGATTGTAATAGCTGAAGAGTAGGTTTAAGTAATACACCTTTTGGTATGGCAACAGTTAACATTCTTTTTTTGATGTCCTTAATGTGTTTATAATTCACTATATTGAGAATATATCTATATTGTCCATTACCAACAAAATGAAAATTTTATTAGTTGATGATGAAATTGAACTAACTGACCCTTTAAGTCGTCTTTTAACCCGTGAAGGTTACAGTGTTGATACTACTTATGATGGCATCAGTGGCAGCAATTTGACAAAAATAGGCAGTTATGATCTACTGATTTTAGATTGGATGTTACCAGGAAAAACGGGGTTGGAGATTTGCCAGGAATTACGTTCTCAAGGTAAAACAACTCCTGTGTTATTTCTGACGGCCAAAGATACTCTTGATGATAGAGTTCAAGGTTTAGACGCGGGTGCTGATGATTATTTGGTAAAACCTTTTGAATTGCGGGAATTACTAGCAAGAGTTCGGGCTTTATTGCGTCGTGGTGGTACAGAATCTCATAGCAATATAACGGGAAAATTAATTGTAGGAGATTTAGAACTTGATATCCAAAATCAAATAGCTTATCGTCACGGAAGAATGATTGAACTCTCGCAAAAAGAAAGTCAGTTATTACAATACTTTATGGAAAACACTGGACAATTATTAACTCATGCCCAAATTTTACAGCATTTATGGCAACATGAGGAACAACCTAATAGTAATGTTGTTCCCGCTTTAATTCGTCTGTTGCGTCGTAAGGTAGAAGTAGGGAATAAAACTCAACTTATTTATACTGTTTATGGGAAAGGTTATCGTTTTGGAAGTATTTTCATTGAATGAACTGAGAAGTTTTGGCGGTTAGAAACCGCGTCTACATAAATAAAACCCCCTAACCCCCTTGACTAAGAGAAAAGAGGGTATTTAAAGGTCTCTCCTCTAAGCCAGGAGAGGTTTACAAAAGGGTTTTATTTATACATTTGATGACTTTTCAAACATCTATTAAGACCAAGAATCTAAATCTAGAGATTGCATGCCTTGACTTTTCACATAATCTAGCAAACCTCCTAATTGCCACCAAAGAAATACACAAGTTAACAAACTTATTGGTAAACCCACACCCAAAGCCAGTTCAGAGGGAAAACCGAATATCTCTAAACCGCAAGCAAGAAATAAACAAACACCACTTGTAATACCAATAAATGGGACTAATAATTGTTTATAAAAAGAACGAGTATTAGTATTTTCTTGAGTAGACTTATCATCAGGCCATTGCTGGACAATTACTTTTAATGTCCCAGATAGAGCCAGACCAGAAGTTAAAGCCGTGAGAAAACCAACTAATAGTAAAAAGTAGGGCGGTTGTAAAGGGTAATAGTACATGAAAACTCCTGGTTGTTATTAAAATTCGTTTTTATTTGGTAACAAATTACTTTGCTAAAATAGCTGCTACACTTTCTTTGGAAAACTCTGTTAACAGGCTAATTGCCACATTTAGTAAGCGATTTGGTGGTAAATCATCCTTGACCAAATCCCATAAGCGTTGGACTTCTTCCGTGTGTAAACGGTCATCTTCGGTCAGGGCTAATACCAACTGACGACGTAAGAATTTACCTTCTTCTGAGAGTATAAATTCCAGACCCATTCGCGCTGTTGGTAAAACATCAAATTGACTATCAGTACGAGCAATGGTAATCAGGTTTTCTAACCGTTGCCATTGAAATTTACCATCTTTAAACAATACATTCAATAGCCGCCGCCGTAGTGCGGGAGATTCTCCAGTTAATAACCGCCGTGCTATGTAAGGATAACCAACTTCTACGATTTTGAAATTGGGGTTGAGACTTAGCGCAATACCCTCTTGTGTCACGAGAGAACGAATAATTAAAGCAAATTTCGCCGGGACACGGAAAGGATATTCATACATCAATTCCGAAAACTCATCAGTAATGGTTTTGAAGTTAAAGTCATTGACATTTTTACCAATAGCGTTTCCTAGTACGGCTTCCAATGCTGGTACAATGGGGGCAATATTGGTATTTGCAGTTAAAAAGCCCAATTTGACAAAATCTGCTGCTAAATCGGCGTAATCCTTGTTTACTAAATGCACTAAGGCATCAACTAAACTTTCTTTGGTTGTTTCCTCCAATTGATCCATCATGCCAAAATCAATGTAAGCCATGCGACCATCGGACATGGCGAACAAATTACCTGGATGAGGATCAGCATGAAAAAAACCATGCTCTAATAGTTGTTGTAACCCAGTAGTTACACCTATTTGAATAATTGCTTCTGGGTCTAAACCTACGGCTTGGATATTTTGAGTGTCTGTGAGTTTAAAGCCGTTAATCCATTCCAGAGTTAAAACATGATTACTGGTATAATTCCAATAAATACCTGGAACTTTTACTTGGGGGTCATTACGGAAATTATGGGCAAACTTTTCCGCATTGCGCCCTTCATTGATGTAATCAATTTCCTCAAATAACTTTGTGCCAAACTCGTCTACAATTAAAGTTAAATCGTGACCGAGATTCAGTGGTAGCCAGGGTGCGAGCCAACTGGCAACCCAACGCATGAGGTACAGGTCTTTTGTCAGTAAGGGGCGTAAATTGGGGCGTTGTACCTTCACAGCCACTTCTTCTCCACTGACCAGGCACCCGTGGTAGACTTGACCTAAACTGGCCGCTGCTACCGGCTGAGGGGAAAGATCGCGGAAAATCTCGCCAATGGAGCGATCTAACTCTGTTTCAATAATCTGATATGCTAGAGCATTATCAAAAGGTGGTAACTGGTCTTGTAGCTTTACTAGTTCTGCTAAAAAGTCTTTGCGGATTAAGTCAGGACGGGTTGAGAGAGCTTGACCAACTTTAATAAATGTCGGACCTAAACGGGTGAGTAAATTTCTTAACTCAATAGCTCTTTGTCCTTGATTTTCTTCGATTTGTTCTTGCCATTCGTCCCACTTGAGACTAAATACAAATCCCGCAAAAGACCAGATGATGCTCAGTAGTCGTCCCCAAACCAGCCAGGGACGGTAACGAAAGTAACGAGCGATCGCTTCTGGATTATACTGTTTTAATTCAGTAGATTGATACTGACCCACGCCTTTATTTGCCTCTCCAACTGGGAATTTTACACCGTCGCCATGATCCCGTGCTAACTTAGTTGTTTGTACAGGATCACGGTAGTTTTCTCTTGAGAAAAAAACTTTAACCGCATCTAGCAGCAGTAGCTAACTAACTGAGCCTCTTGAGCTAGATATATTGATATTTTTCTTAATTATACTTTATAAAAGTACAAACTTTTTGTGTATATTGGTGACATTTTATCATTTCTTAATGACTAAACCTTTTCTATAATGTAGTTAATTTTGTCACCACTCAGTAAAAAATCTGAATTAGTTATGCAAATCACTAATAGTGAAATCCAAGCTATGCGGGAATTAATGCCCGATTATACCCCTGGACCCCGAAGCAATGGATCATTTAGAAAGGCACAATGGCGACATGGAAAGGGCTTTTCAAGATTTATGGCAGGCAAAAAATGGTCAAGCTATGATGGGGAGAGATAAGTCACCGTTACAAATCACCCTCAAAGCCTTGCGAAATGAACTTTGTGGTGATGACGGGTTTCGTGGTCAAATCAAAGAATATACCAAAAATCCCAGTAGTTCTCCTTTACTCACTGGTGTGATAGTTTTCTGAGTGGGTTTAGCTTCATCCAGTGGTTTACCTCTTGATCCGGCGATCGCCACTGTGATAGTTTTATATATCCTGAAAATAGGGGTCAATATCTTTTGCGATTACACAGAACCGCCGGCTGCTAGTGGTGGAACTTTACCCCCAGCCAAATAATTTATGATGTAGGGGCGGGATTTCCCCGTCCTGGAAGTTTAGGAATTTAGGTAAAAATATTCACAAATAACTCAAGTTATGAATACAGACGTTTTGCATTTTTTACAAGAATCACATAAACAGGATTTGGAAACAATCACTCAAATTTTGGTTGATATAACTAACCGTAATCCTGAAGAAATTAAACCATATTTAGATAGAATACTAACGCAATTGGTAAAACCGCAACAAGAAACTCAGGTTGATGAAACTGCTACTCCAGAACAAAAGATAGCTGCATTTCAAGCATGGGTAGAGAGTCACAAAAATCTGAATTTCCCAAACCTTTCTGATGAAGCAATCAGCCGCGAAAGTATTTATGGTGACAGGGGTTAAATGCCTTATCTTATAGACACAAATATATTATTACGTAGCGTTGATTTATCTCATCCCATGAATAGTGATGCTGTCAATGCTATCAATAAATTGCTAGGCCAGGGAGAAACATTACATATCGTCCCGCAAAACTTAATTGAGTTTTGGAATGTTTACACTCGTCCCATTGAGAGAAATGGATTAGGACGTACAGCAATAGAAGCAGAAGTAGAAATAAAACGATTAAAAACTATTTTTCATCTTGCTTTAGACACCGAAGCAGTTTATTCAGAATGGGAAGGGCTTGTTATTACTCATTCTGTTATTGGTATCAATGTGCATGATGCGAAACTTGTAGCTGCAATGCTTGTTCATGGGATAACTCACATTCTGACATTTAACACCAAGGATTTTGCTCGTTACTCGGAAATAATAGCTGTTAATCCCACAAAGATAGCGTCTGAATGAATCTGAAAACTCTATCTTTTAGCATCACTCTGGTAATCTCTCTAAATTCTCCCTCGCAATATTCCCCCAATATTCATCTTTATATTCAATATATATCTCTAAGGCTGTTTGTAAATTTACCCTTGCTTCTGTATAATCTTCCTGTGCCTCTGCAAGTGTGCTTAAACAGTGGTAGGTTTTAGCTTGAGAATAGCGATCGCCAAATTCGATATAGATAGCTAAAGCTTGTTGATAAAAGTCCCGTGCTTGGGCATATTCCCCCATTTCTTGGGCTAATATTCCTAACTGTTGGTAGGTACTAGCTTGAAAAAAGCGATCGCCAAATTCGATATAGATAGCTAAAGCTTTTTGATAAAAGTCCCGTGCTTGGGCATATTCTCGCATTTCTTGGGCTAATATTCCTAACTGGTGGTAAGTTGAGGCTTGAGAATATCTATCCCCAAATTCGATATAGATAGCTAAAGCTTGTTGATAAAAGTCCCGTGCTTGGGCATATTCCCGCATTTCTTCGGCTACTCTTCCCAATTGGTGGTAGATTCTAGCTTGAGAATAGCGATCGCCAAATTCGATACAGATAGCTAAAGCTTGTTGATAAAAGTCCCGTGCTTGGGCATATTCTCGCATTTCTTGGGCTAATATTCCCAAATTGTGGTAGGTTGCGGCTTGAGAAAAGCGATCGCCAAATTCGATACAGATAGCTAAAGCTTGTTGATAAAAGTCCCGTGCTTGGGCATATTCCCGCATTTCTTGGGCTAATATTCCCAACTGGTTGTAGGTTCGAGATTCGTTATCATGATCATCTAACTCTTGATAAATTGCTAAACACTGTTGATAATATTTCCTAGCTTCTAAAAATTGCCGTAAATCGAAATAAGCATTACCTAATTTAAACAAAGCATAACTTTCACCATTACGGTTATTTAATTCTTGGGCAATATTTAAACCCTGTTGATAATAATTAATCGCTGTTGCAAATTTTCTTTCCTCAGCAAAAGCATCACCAATTTCATTCAAAACCTGACGCTTAAAATTAACATCTGCTAATTTTTCCGCATTTTGCAAAGCTTCTGCTAAATATTCCCTCGCTGTTTTCGGTTGATGCTGACTAATATAAGCTGTTCCCAATTCTAATAAAATATTGCTATACCTGCGTAAATTACCATCATTCGTTTGCTCACCAGTAGGCTTATATTCCATTAATAAACTTTGTAAAATCTCAATTATTTCTTGCTTTTACTGTGGTTCTACTCTATCAATTTTTATACAGCAGTTTCCGAAGTTATGAGGTACAGTTAGTAATAATAAAGATAATACTGTCATGAAAGCATATTCAGTGGATCTCCGAGAAAAAATAGTTGCAGCCCATATTGAGGAA
>NZ_JACJPZ010000037.1:0-48081 GCF_014696335.1 Dolichospermum sp. FACHB-1250 | reverse complement strand
GAAATAGTTGATAAAGTTATTTCTGTTGCTCTCGATTTGATGAATCCTCAACATTTAAAAAATTGGTTCACTAATTGTTGTTACTGTACCTCATAACACCGGGAAGTGCTGTAATTGTTTATTTATTTTCAAATAAAAGGCGGGTAAATTCCGCCTATATAAATCTATTTGATTCTTTTTTCAATTGGTGTATTATTGATTTTGAACTTGTCAAAATATCAATAACTACCAGCCCAAGTTACCCATTTATGAGATAAACCTATATGCAGAATTTCTCCTGTTATCTCCAATTCTGTCATAATTGTTGTTGTTAAATCAACTCCCATAAATTCTGCTTCATTGATATTACTATCAATTAAATTTGTGTTATGGAGATTTGCGCCACTAAAGTCAGCACCACTGATTTCCGCTTGACTCAGGTTTGCATTTACTAAGTTTGCTAAGGTTAAATTTGCAGTTCGTAAATCAGCAGCACTCAGGTTAGTTTTCTCGAGGTTGGCTTTAACTAAATCAGCACCAATTAAGTTAACTTCGCTTAAGTTCGCACTTTGCAAATTTGCTCTACTTAAATCAGCATTAGTTAAATTCGCTCTACTGAGGTTACAACCACTCAAATTTGTTTGACTAAGATCCGCACCACTTAAATCCGCCGCTTCTAAATTTATTCCCCTCAAATCAACATGACTTAACTTAGCTTGGTGCAGATTTATCCCCGGGAAATTCCTCTCTCCTGATTTATATGACTTCAGGAGTTTTTTAGTATCCATTATTCCACCTCATTGCGTCTCTAGGTGAGTTATTACACTTCCCAAACCACAGACAATTATTTGAGTTTCCAGTTACTAGAATTTTAGCTAAAATCCTGTATTCATTGTACTCTGATCAAGAAGATAATTCAATAAACGTTACAATTTAGTTACTTTATGAAAAAATATAGCAATACTTACATCAACAATACTTGTATGACAACTAATTTAATATCTAACTCCACCTCTGATTTCATGAATACCTTATCCCGTGCCGCTGCTGCTTATCGAGAAGGAAATCAAGTTCCCCCAGCTGAAATAGTCGTAAATGCGCTGCTAGAAGCGGAAAAAACCGCCAAGGTGCAAAAGTTAAATTATCCCTTTGAATCTCTCAACGGTAAATGGCGACTTTGTTTTGCTACTGGTACTAAAAAAGTCAGAAACCGAGGCGGAATTATTTTAGGTAAGGGCTGGTATATGCCGAAATTTATAAAAATTCTGCTGTGCTTTAATCCTAGCAAAGATGGGGCTTTAGGAACAGGGGAAATTACTAATCAAATACAATTGGGAGCGATTTTATTGAAATTAACAGGACTAACAAAATACTTAGGAAAAAAGAACTTATTGGCTTTTGATTTTATCCAACTACAAATTAGTTCATTTAATTGGATATTTATCAATAAACAAATTCGTTTTGGTCAGGTTGAACGTGAAGATTTTTATGATCAACCTATAGCTAAATTACCCTTTTTTGCTTTCTTTTTAGTGACTGAAGATATAATCGCTGCCCGTGGACGTGGAGGTGGTTTAGCACTTTGGATTAGAGAAAATTAATCTAAAAAAATATAATATTTAATTCTGCGATAATCGGCCTTTCTAAAAAGTCGGTTATCTATCCCCTTTATGAACTTTTTTACTTGGCTTTGACAAAATAACTCAGATGCTAACGAGTTTTGATCTCATGTCATGGGAACTGATAAAGCCAATTTCTCGTCTCAGAGCAGTTATCACCATTATCAGTCGCTATTTTAGTTCTCAGCTTGGTTGAGGGTTTCACTCTTACTCCTTTTCCCTGTTCTTTTTTCACTGTTGTCAACCTCAAGGAAAATATAAGAAGAATTTAACATCATTGGCCAACAGAAAGACTAAAATCATAACGGACAGACTAGCCATACAGTCAAGGAGGCTTAAAAACAATGTCCGATTTAAATCGCGGAATCATGAAATTTGAAGGTGCAGATTCACCTAAACTGATTACAATCTCCACCGTGGTACTTTTAGGATCAATTGCTGGACTGATCCTTTGGGCGCTTAATTTCGCTTATGCAATAGGTTAGATTCTTTGCATAACATTTAGGAGACAAGAGGGCAAAACTTCTATTTGCTCTTTTGTTTCCTATATCATATAAATATTCATTTTTGTTAATAACAAACTTGGAGTGTGTCATCAAATTTTAAATTTTAAATCAGAAAATAATGATTAATTTTTTGGGGATCTTAATTATTTTAATTGTTTGTCCACTGTTAGGGGCAATACCGCTAATTCCTTGGATTACTTATGCCGTGAGTAGAAAGTGGTTAGCTAATGTCGGTACAGGAAATATTAGCGTTGCAGCCGCCTTTTATCATGGTGGAAAATTAGCGGGAATTTTGTCCGTAATTTCAGAAGCAACTAAGGGCATTGCTGTTGTCACAATTGCCCAATACTTTTTTCCTTCACAACCAGTCTGGGAAATTATTGCTTTAATCGGCTTAGTTGTCGGTAGATACGTCACAACTAAAGGCGCGGGAATCACAAACGTCTCCTGGGGATTAGTGGTACATGATCCGTTAGTAACTGCATTGGTCGGCTTACTTGCAGCTATTGGTTTTTTGATCACTCGTTCTCAAGAAACAATTAAACTAGGGGTATTGGTAATGTTTCCCCTAGTTGTGGGTATCCTCCATTCAGAGGATTTATCCAGAATCATTGCCGCCTTTGCCTTATCGGGGTTAATCTACTGGATTTATAGCCAAATTCCCGACGATCTTCACCTCCCCGTCGAGGGAGCATCTCCACAATCTCTGGGAATGATGCAATATTTAAGCAATAATGAGGATAGGATTATCACCCTAGAGGAAGAATTAGATGGGGAAGTGGTGGGAGCTAAATCCGCTACATTATCGCAAATTAAACGTTGGGGTTATTCAGTTCCTAAAGGTTGGGTATTAGCTCCTGATGATGATCCTACCCAGTTAATTGAATTTCTGCAACCGTCCCCACTTTCACCCTTGGTAGTCCGTTCTTCCGCTATTGGCGAAGACTCCCAACAAGCCTCCGCTGCGGGACAGTATGAAACTATCTTAAACGTTACCAACAAAGCAGAACTTCGACAAGCCATAGCCCAAGTCCAAGCTTCTTATAATCACCCCAGTGCCGTCGAATACCGTCGTCATCGTAATTTAAAAGAAGCCGCCATGGGGGTACTCATTCAACAACAAGTTCAAAGCGTATTTTCTGGCGTGGCCTTCAGTCGAGATCCTATTTCTCAACAAGGTGAAGCCGTAGTTATCGAAGCTGTATCGGGTAGTCCTACTCAAATTGTATCAGGAAAAATCACACCAGAACAATATCAAGTAGTAATTGCTAGTGATGAAAAGTTATCTTTTCTAGAATTTCACGGCCATGGTAAAATACCCCAAGCATTAATTAAACAAGTTGCATATTTAGCCCGTCGTTTAGAAAGACGTTATTTAGGTATTCCCCAAGATATAGAATGGAGTTATGATGGTCAAAACCTGTGGGTATTACAGTCAAGACCTATCACTACACTCTTACCAATTTGGACTAGAAAAATTGCCGCAGAAGTGATTCCTGGAGTTATTCATCCTTTAACCTGGTCTATTAATTACCCTTTAACCTGTGGTGTGTGGGGAGAAATTTTTACTATCGTTTTAGGTGAACGTGCTAAAAACTTAGATTTCGCTAAAACAGCCACACTACACTACTCTAGAGCTTATTTTAATGCTTCTTTGTTAGGAGAAATCTTTTTAGCCATGGGATTACCCCCAGAAAGTCTGGACTTTTTAACTAGAGGTGCAACCATGACTAAACCTCCTCTAAATTCTACTTTGGCTAATTTACCTGGACTAACAAGGTTGCTGAAACGAGAAATTGACTTAGAAAAAGACTTTAAATCGGATTATCGTCAAGTTTTTATTCCGGCATTAACAGAATTATCCAACATTGTCATTGCCGAATTGTCAATAGATCAGTTATTAACTAGAATAGACTTAATTCTTGATTTACTCCGCCAAGGTACTTACTACAGTATTTTAGCCCCTTTGAGTGCAGCTATCCGTCAATCGCTTTTGGGCATCAAATCCGAAAAAATTGATAACAGTGTCACCCCAGAGGTAGCATCATTAAGAGCCATGAGTTTTCTAGCCGCCGATGCTAAACAAATCTTAGATGATGATCATATTGACTACAATTGTGAACCAGAAAAAATATTTGAGCAATTAGCAAAAACGACGGCTGGAGAAAGGATTTTATCTGAATTTGACGAATTAATTCAGGATTATGGTTATTTAAGCGAAGTAGGTACAGATATTTCCGTTCCCACTTGGCTAGAAAATCCCCAACCAGTTAGACAATTGTTTGTGCAATTAATCAAAGCAGGGGAAATCCCAAATTTAGATGATTCTCGTCGCCAACAGAAAAATTTAAATTTAGCCCAAAAACGAGTGAATCTTAAAGGTAGGGTGACGGAAGTTTATTCCCGCTTGTTGGCTGAATTACGTTGGACATTTTTGGGCTTAGAACAGATTTGGCTTCAGTCTGGGCTGTTATTACAGCCAGGAGACATCTTCTTTTTGGAGTTAGATGAAATTCGCCATTTAGTGATCTATTCAGATGAAGCGATCAGAAATCGCCTATTGGAATTAATAGCACACAGGCGATCGCAATTTCTCCAAGATAGTCAAATTCCCCAAATTCCCCCCGTTGTTTACGGTTATAACCCGCCTCAACCTATCACTCCTGTCATTAATCCCGCTGATAATATATTGTTAGGTATTCCAGCAAGTATTGGACAAATTCAAGGACAGGTAAAAGTGTTACGAACTTTACAAACAGTCCATGATATTGATAAAAACACTATCCTTGTTGTCCCTTATACAGATTCCGGTTGGGTCCCTGTTCTAGTTCAAGCTGGGGGGTTAATTGCCGAAGCAGGTGGTAAACTTTCCCACGGGGCAATTATCGCCCGTGAATACGGTATTCCTGCTGTCATGGACGTACATAATGCTACATATATACTCCAGGATGGTCAACAAGTCCGAATTGATGGATACAAGGGTACTGTAGAGATATTAAAAGGGTAACAGTTTTAACTTAACACGCCTGATGTATCGGTGCGTTACGGCTAATAATTAATCTCTCAAACTCCCCAATATTGTCTAGCCGTAACACATCCTACTTAATATATAGGAAATATAAGAATAATATTTGATTTTTCCACATTGAGAGGTTCAGATCCCCGACTTATCTAAGAAGTCAGGGATATTGATATTATTATCATAGAGAATAATCTATATATTAGAGTCATTTCGTAGGTTTCAGGTTAATAGATAAGTTTTTACTTATGTATCCAATTAAATATTTGTTTAATAATTCCAGTTGAGAAATGATCACTTTGATCACGAACACTGTAAACTAGTTTTTACTAGCCAAGTGATACTTGATCACCCCAGGCTCAGAAATTAAACCACGTTTATTACTAAGTATATAAACTAACCCCTTTTACTCTCAAAAGGGTCTATTTTTAATACCTAGATATAACTGGAAATTTGAATAATAAAGCAAAGAAATGATTTATTTTCTTTGTCCATATTTTCATGGTTAGAAAAATAAATTGTGATGTAAGGAGATATAATGACAGAATTTTTTAACCAAGTTTCTCGGCGTAAATTTATTGTCACTGCTGGAATTTCAGCCAGTGCAGTTTTACTCAAAGGCTGTTTAGGAAATCCACCAGAAACAGGCAATACTGGTACAAAATCCTCCACTCAAACAGTAGCTAATATTAAACCAGAACAAAAACCAGAAACTACAAAAGCCAAACTGGGATATATTCCCATAGTTGAATCAGCACCATTAATTATTGCCCAAGAAAAAGGCTTTTTTGCTAAATATGGGATGACAGAAGTAGAACTTTCTAAACAAGCTTCTTGGGGTTCAGCCAGGGATAACCTCGAAATTGGTTCTCAAGGGGGTGGTATTGATGGTGGTCAATGGCAAATGCCCATGCCGCACTTGATTACAGAAGGTTTAATTACTAAAGGAAATAAACCTATACCCATGTATGTTTTAGCGCAGTTAATTACTCATGGTAACGGAATTGCGATCGCTAACAAACATCTAGGGAAAGGAATTAGCTTAAAACTGGATACTGCTAAACCCCTATTATCCCAACTCAAATCAGCCAACACACCCTTTACAGCAGCCTTTACCTTCCCTCATGTTAACCAAGACCTATGGCTTCGGTACTGGTTAGCAGCCAGTGGAATTGACCCAGACACAGATGTCAAATTATTAACAGTACCTGCGGCGCAAACCGTCGCCAACATGAAAACCGGGACAATGGATGCTTTTAGCACTGGTGATCCTTGGCCATTCCGCTTAGTTAATGACAAAATCGGTTTTATGGCCGCATTAACCGCCGAAATTTGGAAAAATCACCCCGAAGAATATTTTGCCATGAGAGGTGATTGGGTTGATCAAAATCCCAAAGCCACAAAAGCCTTATTAAAAGGAATAATGGAAGCCCAGCAATGGCTAGATAAATTTGAAAATCGCCAAGAAGCAGCGCAAATTCTCGCCGCCAAAAAATACTTTGGTTTATCTTCACCAGCAGTTTTAGCTAATCCCTACCAAGGTAAATATGACATGGGGGATGGTCGAAAAATTGATGATAAATCAATGGCTGCTTATTACTGGAAAGACGAAAAAGGTAGTGTTTCCTATCCTTACCAAAGTCACGATTTATGGTTTATCACAGAAAATGTACGTTGGGGATTTTTGCCCAAAGATTACATTACTAATGGTGCAGCCAAAGCCAAAGAATTAATCAAAAAAGTCAACCGGGAAGATATTTGGCAAGAGGCAGCCAAAGAATTAGGAATAGCTGCGGCCGATATTCCCAGTAGTACATCTCGTGGAGTAGAAACATTTTTTGATGGGATTAAATTTGATCCTGAAAACCCCGAAGAATATCTCAAGAGTTTGAAAATCAAAAAAGCTGGTATTTAGTCATTAGTCATTAGTCATTAGTAAATTCGAGGAAAAATTCATGACATTAGCCCAAAAACGCGCCAACAGTTCTAAATTTGAAAATAGCTTTTTATCAAGTTTGCAAAAACAATTTCCCGAACTTGCACCTCCTGCTATTGCAATTGCTATATTTCTGACTATTTGGCAAATATTTTCTTGGACACCAGGGGCAACATTACCAGGACCAATTCAAGTTATTCAAGATACTTGGATTTTGATTTTGTACCCATTTTATGATAAAGGTGGAACAGACAAAGGGCTATTTTGGCAAATCTTTGCTAGTCTGCAACGGGTGGCTATTAGCTATACATTAGCAGCAATTGTTGGCATTGGCATAGGAGTTTTAATTGGTGTCAATAAAACCATATCTAAAGCATTAGATCCTCTATTTCAGTTATTAAGAACAGTACCGCCCTTAGCTTGGGTGCCTATTTCCTTAGCAGCTTTAAGACAAAACGAACCAGCGGCATTATTCGTAATTTTCATCACCGCAATTTGGCCGATTTTAATTAACACTGCGGTGGGTGTAACTCAAATTCCCCAAGATTACAACAACGTCGCTAAAGTTCTGCAACTTTCTAAAAAAGAGTATTTCTTTAACATCTTAATTCCTTCAGCACTACCATACATTTTCACAGGTTTAAGAATTGCCATTGGTTTAGCTTGGTTAGCAATTATTGCCGCAGAAATCGTTATGTCTGGTATTGTGGGAATTGGCTTTTTTATCTGGGATGCTTATCAAAATAACAACGTGAGTGAAGTCATTTTAGCACTAGTTTATATCGGTGTTGTTGGCTTAATTCTAGATAAACTCATGGCTTGGTTACAAAACTGGATTTTACCAGAACAAAAATAGTCATTAGTTATTGGTCGTTAGTAAATAAATTACCCATTACCCATTACCCATTACCCATTACCCATTACCCATTACCAATCATTAAAACTATGTCAGTATTTGTTGCCGTTGATCAAATTAATAAAGTCTTTGAATTAACTGGTGGTGGACAATATATCGCCCTTAAAGGTATTGATTTGCAAATTAAAAAAGGCGAATTTATTTCCCTAATTGGTCACTCCGGTTGTGGTAAATCAACCCTTTTAAATATGATTGCCGGGTTAGATTTACCCACAGAAGGTTTAGTAACCTTAGAAGGACAAAGGATTAAAAAACCAGGTCCTGATAGAATGGTAGTATTTCAAAACTATTCCCTTTTACCTTGGCGCACAGTCAGAGAAAATATTGCCTTAGCAGTAGATTCAGTATTAAATGGAATGCCAGAAGCAGAACGTAAAGCCATTATCGAAAAACATATAGATATGGTAGGTTTGCGTCCCCATGCTGATAAACAACCAGGAATGTTATCAGGGGGACAAAAACAACGGGTAGCTATAGCCCGCGCTTTGGCAATTCGGCCTAAACTATTATTATTAGACGAACCATTCGGGGCATTAGACGCATTAACTCGCGGTAATTTGCAAGAACAATTAATGCAAATTTGTGAAGAAAATCAAGTTACCGCCGTTATGGTGACCCATGATGTAGATGAAGCCGTTTTGTTATCCGATAGAATTGTCATGTTAACTAACGGACCCGAATCGAAAATTGGGGATATTTTAGAAGTTGATATTCCCCGACCTCGTAAACGAATGGAAGTCGTAGAACATCCTAGTTACTACAGTTTGCGAAGTGAAATGATTTACTTCCTTAACCAACAAAAACGTGTTAAGAAAATCCGCGCCAGAAAAACCGCAGCAGTTGTCCGTCATGGCTTAGAAAAA
This sequence comes from Dolichospermum sp. FACHB-1250, assembly GCF_014696335.1. Lineage (NCBI taxonomy): Bacteria > Bacillati > Cyanobacteriota > Cyanophyceae > Nostocales > Aphanizomenonaceae > Dolichospermum > Dolichospermum sp. FACHB-1250. The sequence goes on along the minus strand of NZ_JACJPZ010000037.1, from coordinate 39,243 downwards.
GTTAATTTAGAAATTGGTTTTCTACCCCTTACCGCTTGCGCCCCCCTGGCTATAGCCAAAGAAAAAGGCTTCTTTATTAAACATGGTTTAGACGAAGTTAATTTAGTCAGAGAAAGCAGTTGGCGGGGAATTGTGGATGGGATGACTGGTGGTTATTTAGATGCAGCCCAAATGCCCTCTGGAATGCCAATGTGGTTATCTTTAGGCGGGCATAAAAACGAACCTTTGCCAGTTGTTACCTCCTTAACAATGACTCGCAATGGTAACGCCATTACCTTAGCAAAAAGATTTTATGATGCCGGAGTCCACAGTTTATCAGACTTCAAAAACTACCTACTAAAAACCCGTGACCAACAACATAGAATGGGTGTAGTTCATCCCGCATCAATGCACAATTTACTTCTCCGTTATTGGTTAGCAGCAGGAGGAATTGATCCCGACATTGACGTAGATATGAAAAATATTCCTCCTGCCCAAATGGTAGTAGATTTAAAAGGTGCAACCATTGACGGTTATTGTGTAGGTGAACCATGGAATTATCGGGCTGCGGTAGAAGGTTCAGGCTTTACCATTGCTACAGATTTAGAAGTTTGGTTAGGACACCCTGGCAAAGTTTTAGGAGTAAGAGAAGACTGGGCAGAAACTTATCCTAACACCCATATTGCTTTAACCAAAGCCTTGTTAGAAGCCTGCCAATATTGTGCAAATCCTGATAACGCCCAAGAAGTGCGGCAAATTTTAGCAAGTCGGGAATATGTCAGTACAGACATTGATTATATCCAAATTGAAGATCCAAATAACGCTACCTGTGACTTAGATCATCCCATGCGAGAATATGCCCATCATCAATTTTATTCCGACTCTGCTATTAATCGCCCTAGTCGCACCGAACAAATTTGGATTATGACTCAATTAGCGCGGTGGGGTGATACTCCCTTCCCTAGAAATTGGGTAGAAATAGTTGAAAGAGTGTGTCGAGTGCGTGTTTTTAGTACAGCAGCCAGAGAACTAGGTTTAGATATCAGTTATACCCGTCAACCCATTCAACTATTTGATCATAAACCCTTTAACGCCGATGATCCCATTAGCTATCTTAACGACCTAGAAATTAAACGGGATTTCTCCATAGCTGAAGTCGTTTTAGAAGCCCCCAGAAAAACCGCAGCTTAAATCACAATAAATCTTGTGGGGTGGACATCCTGTCCGCCCAAAAATCCAGGAAAATCAAAATCTTGTGGGGTGGACATCCTGTCCGCCCAAAAATCCAGGCAAATCAAAATCTTGTGGGGTGGACATCCTGTCCGCCCAAAAATCCAGGCAAATCAAAATCTTGTGGGGTGGACATCCTGTCCGCCCAAAAATCCAGGCAAATCAAAATCTTGTGGGGTGGACATCCTGTCCGCCCAAAAATCCAGGCAAATCAAAATCTTGTGGGGTGGACATCCTGTCCGCCCAAAAATCCAGGCAAATCAAAATCTTGTGGGGTGGACATCCTGTCCGCCCAAAAATCCAGGAAAATCAAAATCTTGTGGGGTGGACATCCTGTCCGCCCAAAAATCCAGGAAAATCAAAATCTTGTGGGGTGGACATCCTGTCCGCCCAAAAATCCAGGAAAATCAAAATCTTGTGGGGTGGACAGGACGGGCAAGATGCCCATCCCACAAAACTAACAAAATCATCTTTTCTCGCCCATCCCACAAAACTAACAAAATCATCTTTTCTCGTTCCCATATTCTGTATGGAAATTAATTACGGAAGGATCTGCCTTCGATTATACTTCAATTACACCAGAGGCAGAGCCTCTTGACAGCATTCCCAGCCTGAGACTGGGAACGAGATATCCCACAAAACTCATAAAATCATCTTTTTTCGTTTGCACGAAACCTTCTACCAATTACTAAACAATGCAAAACCTCAAAACCACCAAGACAATTAACCGTCAACCCTTCCTACAAATTAAAGAAGTTTGTAAAGTTTATCCCACTAAAAAAGGACCATTTACCGTTCTTGATGGTGTTAATCTCAACGTTGAACAAGGTGAATTTATTTGCGTTATTGGCCATTCTGGTTGCGGTAAATCAACGTTATTAAACATGGTTTCTGGTTTTAATTTTCCCACCACTGGACAAGTTTTATTAGAAGGACAACCAATTACTAAACCAGGTCCAGATAGAATGGTGGTATTTCAAAACTATGCGTTATTACCTTGGAGAACAGCTTTTGAAAATATTTATTTAGCTGTAAATGCAGTTTATCCTACTAAGCCAGAAGCTGAAAAAAGGGCTATTGTCAGAGAACATTTAGCTATGGTGGGTTTAGGGGACGCAATGGAAAAAAAACCCATGCAAATGTCTGGAGGAATGAGACAAAGGGTATCTATTGCCAGGGCTTTAGCTATTCGTCCCAAAGTCCTAATTTTAGATGAACCTTTTGGGGCGTTAGATGCAATTACCAAGGAAGAATTACAAGAGGAATTGTTGAAAATTTGGGGTGATAATCGTTGTACAGTTTTGATGATTACCCATGATATTGATGAAGCTTTATTTTTGGCGGATAAGTTAGTCATGATGACCAATGGACCCCATGCAAAAATTGGGGAAGTGATGGAAATTCCTTTTTCTCGGCCTAGAGATAGAGCCAGAATTATGGAAGATCCGCAATATTATCAATTGCGAAATTATGCCTTAGATTTCTTGTTTAACCGTTTCGCTCATGATGATGTCGGTTAGTTACGTAGTCATGTAGGTTGGTTTGAGAAAACCCAACCTACGGAAATAAAGTATATAGGGTGCGTTAACATCGCTAAAAAATGATAAAATGGGGCTATTAAATTAAATACGCGATATAACGCACCAAGTTTATGAGAAATAATCCCATAGATTCAGGAGCGTTTTTATTGTAACCTGATGAATTGTGATTAAAGGAAATTACTAATGAGTACCCGCGCCCTATTGTTAGTAAATCGTAATTCTCGTCAAGGACAAGAACGGTACCAAGAAGTAATAAATTGTTTAAATCGCCTGGGTTTAACAATAATTGCAGAATCTACCGAAGATGCTACACAATTAGGTAAATTTATTCGCCACTATCAAGAGGAAATAGATTTAGTAATTATCGGTGGTGGTGATGGTACACTTAATGCTGCCATAGAGGCAATAATTGAGACTCAATTACCTTTGGGAATTTTACCTTTAGGAACTGCTAACGATTTAGCAAGAACTTTGGCTATTCCCAATTCTCTACCGGAAGCTTGTAAAATTATCGCAGCCGGAAAGTTACGACGAATTGATTTAGGTTGGGTGAATAATAAGTATTTCTTTAATGTTGCTAGTTTAGGGTTGAGTGTGAATATTACTCAACAATTGACTAAAGAAATTAAACGCCGTTGGGGTATATTTGCCTATGCTGTTATTGCGTTGCAAGTAATTTGGAAATCTCGTCCTTTTAGTGCAGAAATTCGCATCAATGACCAATCATTTTTAGTGAAAACTGTACAGATTGCTGTGGGTAATGGCCGTTATTATGGTGGTGGTATGGCTGTAGTTCATGATGCTGCTATAGATGACCAAAGACTGGATCTTTATAGTTTGGAAATGGATCATTGGTGGCAAATTCTCCCCCTACTTCCAGCCATGCGTCGAGGGCGACATATTCAATGGCCAAATGTCCGCGCCCTTTATGGTCAGGAAATTACAGTATATACCCGCAAACCCCATTCTATTAATACTGATGGAGAAATCACAACCTATACTCCCGCTATTTTTCGGGTGATTCCTCAAGCGATCGCTATTTTCGTTCCTGATGTATAATCTTGACTATGATTTATCTGATTGACATGATTTACTTGATCATATTTTAACAGGCAGTTAGGGATTTTCACTCCTGAATTTTGCTGGATATTGATAACATTACAATCATCATCACAAAAATTATCTCAATCATAGTTATGATTTATTCGATGATACCTGAAATCATCATCACAAAAATCATCTCAACCTTGAATCATAGCTATGAATCTACGGTTTTCTCAAGAAATTAAATCTCTACTGCAACGCTTAAGCGAACAACCTCTGACTTTAGGTGATATTCTCTTAGAAACGTCAGAACGGGGTTTTAGCTTAGTGATCGCATTATTGGTATTACCCTTTTTGTTTCCCATGCCACCAGGATTAAGCGGTCCTTTCGGGGGTGCTTGCTTGTTATTATCCCTGCAAATGGTTTTAGGCAGAAGAACACCTTGGCTACCGAAAAAAATCGCTAACTATCAATTTCCTAACGCTTTCGCCCAAATTATTTTACAAAATTTGCGCCGGGTTACTAGAATTTTGGAAAAAATTGCCCGTCCCCGATTCCAGAAATTGGCTAATCATCCTTGGATTTGGCGATTTAACGGGCTGTGTATCTCTTGGTTGACAATATTGTTGATTTCTCCCGTTCCCTTCACTAATCCTATCCCAACCGTGGGGATTTTACTTCTGGCAGTTGCTACCATTGAATCGGATGGGTTACTAATGTGTATTAGCTATGTTGTCACTCTTTTAATTACGCTACTGTTTGGTTTTATTGGTTATGCTGCATGGTTAGCGCCCAATTTGTTGCCTTCTATTTTCAAATGAAATATTTGATCTTTCTGGTGAAAAGTTGTTAAAATAACCACCAAAAATTAAAAAAATCCCCTCAACTAACTAAAAGCTGAGGGTCATGGTTTAATTAAGGTGCATCTACTGTTACAGTATCCACTAGTTCTTCTCATCTACCCGGATAATTATAGTGGGAATTTTATCTAATTTTATCTAATTTTATCTGATATAGTTTGATAAGCTGTTACGCACCTAAATTGTATAATCCTAAAATGGTTAAATCTTGTAGAGTGGGTATACTTTGACCCTTCAACTAGCTCAGGGCATTGCCAGATCAGTACAACTCTTGCCCGCCAAATTTATACAAATTAAATACACAACAGCTGAGTCGGGAATATTCCCTATTCTCTATTTCCTGAAATAATATAAAATTATAAAATATACTATTATAATAATATGGCGATCGCTATTGATTTTGGGACAAGTAATACAGTCATCACTCGTTGGAACCCAGTCACCCAACAACCAGAAACCCTCAAGTTACCTGGTTTGTCAACAAAACAGCATCTTAACCCCCCATTAATTCCCAGTTTAGTGTACATAGAAAATGCCAGCTTAGGTAAAATTATAGCAGGTCAGCAGGTACGCGATCGCGGTTTGGACATGAAAACTGATACCAGATTTTTCCGAAACTTTAAACGGGGAATTGGTGCAGATATCCAAGGGTTTTTACCCGAACTTGATGATGAAAATATTACTTTTGAACTAGTGGGAAAATGGTTTTTAACTCAAGTAATTACCGAATTAGCCATCATCGAAGGAAGTATAGATTCCTTGGTTTTGACCGCACCAGTAGACAGTTTTGAAGCTTATCGTCACTGGTTAGGCAAAGTTTGTCAATCACTACCAGTAGAACAGATACGGATGTTAGATGAACCCACCGCAGCGGCTTTAGGGTACGGTTTAACAGATAAAGGAACTTTATTAGTTGTTGACTTTGGTGGTGGAACATTAGACTTGTCTTTAGTCAGCTTAGATAAAGGAACACCAGCCAAAAACAAACCCCTGGGATTTCTGCTCAAATGGGGTGAAAGAAATTTGAGTGAAGATTCTAAACAAAAAACGAAAACAGCCCGCGTTTTGGCGAAAGCAGGGCAAAATCTGGGGGGAACTGATATTGATAACTGGATAGTAGATTATTTTGCGAAAAGCCAAGGACTACCAGTGAGTTCATTGACCGCGCGGTTAGCAGAAAAGGTAAAAATTCAGCTATCAACTCAAGATCAAGTTACTGAAGTTTATTTTGATGATCAGACTTTTACAAGTTATGAAATGAACCTGAATCGTGATACGCTAGAAAATATTTTACGGGAAAACGGATTTTTTGCTCAACTGGATAGTGTGATGATGACGCTATTACAACAAGGACAAAATTACGGTATAGAAATTGATGATATTAATACAGTATTATTAGTTGGTGGAACGGTGCAATTACCAATAATACAGACATGGATACAACAATATTTTAACCCAGAAAAAATCCGTCGTCAATTGCCTTTTGAAGCTATTGCTCACGGAGCATTACAAATAACTCAAGGAATAGAAATTAAAGACTATCTTTATCATAGTTATGGTGTGCGTTATTGGGATCGTCGTCATCAACGTCATCATTGGCATCCTATCATTAAAACCGGACAAACTTACCCCATGACTCAACCAGTAGAATTAACTTTGGGCGCTTCTGTAGAAAATCAACCGAGTATTGAATTAATTATTGGAGAACTAGGAATACAAAGCGGTGCAACAGAGGTATATTTTGATGGAGATAGATTGATTACTCGTCAGCTTGATAGTCCAGCAACCATCGTCAAACCATTGAATGATAACACAGAAGCCAGTAAAATTGCTAAACTTACACCACCTGGTTTCCCTGGCAGTGATCGTATTAAAATCTACTTTCAGGTTGATGAACAAAGGTTTTTAAGAATGACTATTGAAGACTTATTAACAAATAGTATTTTAGTAGAAAATCAACTTGTAGCACAATTAAGTTAAGTTAAAATTTTCACTTAATTTCAACTTAAAATTTACCACGATGATAAATAAATCATCAGATGGGTTATTTTTTAGTTTCTACATTTATTGATTTTACTAGCATAATTTTAAACATAGCTTAAACTTTTCTTTACCTATATTTAATATATCCTTAACCATAGGCAATCACCCTTAGTTCAAGATGTAATTGGCTTTAGCCAGGTATCTCTAAAAATTAAGAGGCAGTATGACTTTTTTAGCCAGTGTTTTGATGAATCGTGTTATTACTACTTCGCTATTAACAGGGGCTGTTGCGTTAAGTCCAGTCTTGAGTAAAATAGCATCAGCTCAGACTTTGAACGGTGCAGGAGCAACATTTCCCGCTCCTCTTTACGAAAAGTATGCCCGTGAAGTTAGGAAAAAATATCCTGATTTGAAAGTTAATTACCAAGCCATTGGTAGTGGTGGTGGTATTCGTCAAACCATTGCGGGAACTGTAGACTTTGGTGCTAGTGATGCAGCCATGAAAGATGATGAGATTGGTAAAGTTAAAAATGGTGTCATCTTAGTACCTACTGCTGGTGGTGCTGTTTCCGTTGTTTATAATGTACCTGGTGTCAACAACCTCAGATTATCTCGGACTACATTACCAGATATTTTCTCTGGAAAAATTACTAACTGGAGTGACGCGAAAATTAAAGCGGATAACCCTGGTGTAAATCTACCAAATCAACCAATTAAATTTGTGGTTCGCGCTGATGGTAGTGGTACAACATTCATTTTTACTAACCATTTAAGTTCTATTAGCGGTTATTTCAAAGGTAGAATTGGTGCTAATACTGCTCCCAGATGGACTTTACCAAACGCCCTCAAAGGTAAAGGAAATCCAGGGGTAGCTGCATTGGTGAAAAGCAATCCCGGATCTATTGGTTATGTTGAATATGACTATGCTACCAAAAACAATCTAAAATCGGCAGAAGTGCAAAACAAGAAAAGACAATTTGTCGCTCCTTCCTTAGCATCTGCTAACTCAGCTTTATCAAATGTAACTTTTCCCGACAACTACCGCGTTTTTATTGGAGACCCAGAACAAGGTTATCCTATTGTTGGTTTAACTTGGATGATGGTTTACAAACAGTATTCTAATCCTACTAAAGCTGATGCAATTAAAAAATGGATTAACTGGGTTCTCAAAGACGGTCAACAATATAATGATGACCTCAACTACACTAAAATTCCCAGTGATGTTGTCAATCGTGTATTAAAGACTGTAAATAGCACTGTCAAGTAATTTTTTACACACAGTTATAAGTAGCACACCCCACCCTTTCCTTGTCAAGGGGAGGGAATAATCTCTTCCTAAAGCATTGGGGAGACTGGGGGGAGTAATATCACTAACTGAAACTTTGCAAATACCCTGTTTTAAATACCCTATAAAATGTATATTCCTTTTATTTCCTCCACCTGTTATTAATTATGACTAATTTCTTTGAAGAACGGGATAAGAATTCACTGAGTTTAAATAATGGAAATATTGATTTAATATCGATCAGTGGTATTAACTTCTGGTTCGATAGAGGATTTACCTGGCTGGTGTATATTTTTGCTGGTATTACTGTAGCCATTCTATTTGTGATGACTTGGGTAATTTTTCAGCAAGCACAACCGGCTATTGGTCAATTCGGACTGGGCTTTTTATGGAGTCAAGATTGGGATACAGGTAATCAAATTTTCGGCGCGTTGCCCTATATTTATGGAACACTGGTGAGTAGTACGATCGCCATCTTACTAGCTGTACCCGTGGGTATATCCATAGCTTTAGTAACTAGTGAGGACTTCTTACCCATTCCGGTTAAAAGTACCCTCGCTTTTGTGGTAGAACTAATTGCAGCTATCCCCAGTGTAATTATTGGTTTATGGGGAATTTTTGTATTTATTCCTGTCATAAAACCTTTGGAAAAATGGTTAGGTGGCACTTTTGCATTCATACCACTATTTAATACCGAAGATCCAGCGGGAAATAATATGTTGACAGCGGGAATTATTCTCTCCATTATGATTTTACCCACAATGGCAGCTATTTCTCGTGATGTAATGTTGGTCATTCCTAAGGATTTACGTAGTTCATCTATGGCCTTGGGGGGAACTCGTTGGGAAACAATTTTTCGGGTGTTATTACCAGCAGGATTTTCCGGGTTAGTAAGTGCGGCTATGTTGTCTCTTGGTAGGGCTTTAGGGGAAACAATGGCAGTAACCATGGTAATTGGTAATTACGCTCAAATAAAACTATCTTTACTTGATCCAGCATACACAATCCCCGCCGTTTTAGCTAATGAATTTGCCGAAGCTGAACCAGGATTACATATTGGTTCGTTAAGCTATTTAGGCTTAATTTTATTTGCGTTAACTCTAGCTGTCAATATTGGGGCTGTTTTATTAGTTAAATGGGTTGGTAAAAAGAATAGATGAAAGGAGTCAAGAAGAAGAAAGAATGAAAATTTCTGTCTAAAATCTAAAATCTCCAAAATCCAAAATCCAAAATCCAAAATCTAAAGTTAATTATGAGTGATTCTTTCAATTCCCGAATAAATCAAATAGATCAATCCATAGCATCGGAATTATGCAAGCCCTTACCTACCAGTAGACAAGTATTTACATACTTAATGAACGGACTGGCCTTTGGTTTAACTGCATTAGCACTTCTACCATTATTGTCCATATTGTGGGAAATTTTGCACAGGGGACTTTCTGGCTTTAGGTTGGAGATGTTATTTAGTCCATTAATTGAAAATGGCTTTGCCAATGCTATTCTTGGTACTATACTCATGGTCAGCATTGGTGCATTATTCAGTATTCCTGTGGGGGTAATGACGGGAATTTTCTTAGCGGAATTTAGTCAAACCAACCCAGTCGCTCAATATGTTAGATTTATTACTAGCATTATCACGGGTGTACCTTCAATTGTGGTGGGGATGTTCGCTTATGGTGTGATTGTTTTAATAACTAAGCAATTTAGCGCCATTGCTGGGGGTTTTGCTTTAGCTGTGATCATGCTACCAGTGATAGTATTGACAACAGAAGAGGCTTTAAAGTTAATTCCTATACCTCAGCGTCTCGCATCCGCCGCTTTAGGGGGGACTCGCTTCCAAACTACTTTTCGCGTGATTATTAGTGCTGCTATTCCCGGAATTACTACGGGTATTTCCTTAGCCATAGCTCGGGCTGCTGGTGAAACCGCACCACTAATTTTTACCGCTTTATTTAGTCAAAATTGGTCAGATAGTTTATTCAGTCCTACTGCTTCGTTACCAGTATTGATTTTTAATCTTTATAATAATCCTGACCCAGCAGTAAACCAATTAGTTTGGACTACTTCTATCATTCTTCTGACCATAGTGCTATTTTTTAGCTTGATATCTCGCTTAATCTCTCAGAAAAGTAAAGCCAATTAAAAACGTTTCTTGCATTAAATTATGAGTAATCTAACCACAGCGATCAAAGTCAAAAATCTTAGCTTTTACTACGGCAACTATAAAGCTATTCAAGGGATATCATTGGATATCTATAAAAACCAAGTTACCGCACTAATTGGTCCTAGTGGTTGTGGTAAATCTACATTCATCAAAACTATTAATCGCATTAGTGAATTAGAAGGAAAAGTCAAAGTTGAAGGTAGTATCGAATTTTTTGGTCAAAACATCTATGACCCTCGCATTAATATCAATCGTCTGCGTCGGGAAATTGGCATGGTATTCCAAAAACCAAACCCTTTTCCCATGAGTATTTATGAAAATATTGCTTACGGCGTAAAAATTGCCGGCCGATGTCCGAAAGTAGAATTAGATGAAATTGTGGAATCCGCGCTTAAAGGTGCCGCCCTCTGGGATGAGGTCAAAGATAAACTAAAACAATCTGCTTTTGGGCTTTCTGGTGGACAACAGCAGCGTCTTTGTATCGCTAGAGCTTTAGCAGTCAAACCCAAAGTGTTACTCATGGATGAACCTTGTTCAGCCCTCGATCCCATTGCTACCATGAAAGTGGAAGACTTAATTCACAAATTGCGAACAGAATTTACGATTGTCATTGTCACCCATAATATGCAGCAAGCAACCCGTGTTTCTGATTTCACGGGATTTTTTAGTACCGATGAAAGTCGCATCGGTCAAATGGTAGAATTTGGTGCTACCAGTCAAATCTTTGGTAGTCCCTTAGATGCTCGTACCCGTGACTATGTTTCTGGACGTTTTGGTTAAATACGGATAAATAAACTCAATACAAGATGTAGCTTGAGCCTCATCAGGATTTAAAATCATAAGCATTCCTCATGCAAAATCCCAAATTAGTATGACTCATTCTACAGATATTACCACCTTAGCACGGTGGATGGCGGCCGATTTTAGCAATCAAGCCCAAGTTTTCGAGAATCCGGCTTTTTTTGCCCATATTCGTGTATGTATGCGTCCCCTGAATTGGGAGGTATTATCAGGGGTGAGTTTGTTTGTAGAACAAGCTTACGACTATATGCTGAATAAACCCTACCGCGTGCGGGTGTTACATCTGACAACAGTAGGGGATAAAATCCACATTGAAAACTATACAGTCAAAGCAGAAAAAGACTTTTACGGTGCTTCTCGTGATTTACCCCGGTTACAAACTTTAACAAGCGATCGCCTAGAAAAGCTTTCTGGTTGTAACATGATTGTAGAATGGACTGGCAGCCAATTCAAAGGCACAGTCGAACCAGGAAAAGGCTGCATTGTCATCCGTGACGGGCAAAGAACCTATTTGGATAGTGATTTTGAAATTGATGGTGAAAGGTTCATCAGCCGCGACAGAGGGCGAAATCCTGAAACAGATGAGCATATTTGGGGTTCGGTCGCTGGTCCTTTTTACTTCCTGCGGTGGGGGAATTTTGCCCAAGAAGTCAAATTAAATCCTTAAAATCCAATACAGGACAGGCTTTCAGTCTGTCCAGTCTGTGAAAAAAATTCATAATCAAAAGCATAATTAAAAAAATTTCTCCCAAATAGTGCAAATTGAGAAAAATGGTGCTATCATAAGTAATCGTAGGCGCGGCGACATAGCCAAGTGGTAAGGCAAGGGTCTGCAAAACCTTCACCCCCGGTTCAAATCCGGGTGTCGCCTTTGGAAAAAAATAAGAAAATAATTAATATCCGGTATATATAGTGTTATAGTGTTTTTGCAGGCATTATTTAAGTTTAGAAGTTTTATGCGAAGTGTAATTCGAGAAACTCGTCTTTCTAATGGGATGAAAATATTGTGTTTACAAAAAGATGAAGCACAATTAATGTATCAGGAAGTTCAGAATTATTTAAAATATGGTATTGGGTTAAATCAAGGAGATACAGTTTTTGATGTTGGTGCAAATATTGGATTATTTGCACTTTATTTATCACATAAATTTAATCAGAAAATAAATATTTATGCTTTTGAACCTATCCCTGATATTTTTGAAGTTCTCAATAAAAACATTCAACGTTTTAGCTTAAAAAATGTTAAAGAATTTGCTTGTGGACTTTCTCAAAAAGCTGGAAATGTAAAATTTACTTATTATCCAAATATGACCTTAGGTTCTACAGCCTATCCCATTACACAACAAGCGGAAATAGATAAACTTCAATCAATATCTATAGCTAATTTTAAACATTTTCCTGCTCCTCTTTCCTGGTTACGATATTTACCAGAGTCTTTATTTTCACGTCTTATCAATTGGAAATTAACCGCTGCTTTTCAAGGAAAAGAAGTTAACTGTCAATTGAAAACAATATCACAAATTATTCGTGAGCAGCAAATTGAGCAAATTGATTTACTGAAAATTGATGTAGAGAAAAGTGAAATGGATGTGCTATTAGGTATTGAAATAGAAGATTGGTCAAAAATAAAGCAAGTTTTTGTAGAAGTACATGATATAGATTTCCGTTTAGAAAAAATTGAACATTGTTTAAAAGACAAAGGATTTAAAAACATTAAAATTGAACAAGAACCTATCCTCAATGGTTCTGATATTTTTAGTGTGTATGCTTGGTAAAAAAAGCGGTTAAAAGCCAAATTTACTAAAATAGCGATAGAAAAGTATTTCTTTTCTCCAACTCTTACAAATTAGGGCGGAGAAACCCCGCCCTATAGACAATTTTGCTGAAATAAACAGCAAGAATTAAAGTGAAACCTTAACTAAAAGTATCTTACTTCTTAGCCTCAGCAATGGGAACCCATTCAGTGTGGAAAGTTCCTTCCTTGTCAGTCCGTTTGTAAGTATGAGCGCCGAAATAGTCCCGTTGTGCTTGAGTTAAGTTTTGTGGCAAGCGATCGCGGCGGTAACTATCGAAGTAATCTAGAGAAGCACTGAAAGCTGGAACAGGAATACCCAACTTAGCCGCAGTCACAATTACTTCCCGCCAAGCCGCTTGTCTATCCAGAATTGTTTGCTTAAATTCAGGCGCTAACAACAAGTTAGGTAAAGCTGGATTTTCGTCAAAAGCCTTCTTAATCTTATTCAAGAAACCAGCCCGAATAATACAACCACCCTTCCAAATTCGAGCCATTTCGCCCAAATTCAATTCCCAATTGTAAGTTTTAGAAGCTGTAGACAACAGCGCCATACCTTGAGCATAGGAGCAGATTTTAGAACAATAGAGAGCATCCCGCACCATGTTTACAAAAGCGGCAATATCGCCACCATACTTAGCATTAGGTCCGGTGATAATCTTAGAAGCAGCAATGCGTTCATCTCTAATAGAAGACAGAATCCGCGCATTTACTGCTGCTGTAATTGTTGGAATCGCTACACCCAATTCTAAAGCAGTTTGTACAGTCCAACGACCAGTACCCTTTTGACCCGCAGCGTCAACAATTAAATCAACGAGGGGAATCTTGGTTTCTGGGTCAACATAGGGGAAAATATTCGCTGTAATCTCAATCAAAAATGAATTGAGTTCGTCAGTTGTATTCCATTGAGAAAATACCTCATGGAGTTGTGCTGCATTTAAACCAGCCACATTTTTCAGTAAATCGTACGCTTCTGCAATTAACTGCATATCACCGTACTCAATACCATTGTGAACCATTTTCACATAATGTCCAGAACCACCAGGACCAATGTAAGTGACACAAGGACCATCATCAACTTGAGCCGCGATTTTATTGAAAATCGGGGATAGATACTCATAAGAGCTTTTTGTTCCACCGGGCATGAGAGAAGGACCATTTAAAGCTCCTTCTTCACCACCACTCACACCCATACCAATATAACGTAAACCAGTGGGTTCTAATTCTTGAGTGCGTCTTTCTGTATCTTCAAACCAAGAATTACCACCGTCAATAATAATATCACCCTCTTGTAGTAAAGGCTTAAGCTGTTGAATTACCGCATCAACAGGCTTACCAGCTTGTACCATCACCAAAATTTTCCGAGGACGTTCCAATGAGGCGACAAATTGTTCTAAGCTAAAAGCAGCCCTAACGTTCCGTCCTTGGGCGCGGTACGCCATAAAGGCATCGGTTTTTTCACGAGAGCGGTTGTAAACTGCAATTGGAAAGCCATTTCTTTCAACGTTAAGAGCGATATTTTCGCCCATAACAGCTAATCCAATCACACCAAAGCTTTGTAGTGTCATAGTTTGTGTTCAAATCTTTTGTTTGGGTTTGGCTCTTTCTCTTGCAGATCCTTTCTCTTTAAGGGTAGTCCGAGATTTTCGCTTCACTCCTAAAGAAGATATTAAGAGTTTCTCAAGAATTTCCCAAAATTACGACCAATATCAATAATTATTTTCATTTTGTATTTAAGTCAACAAATTAGTGACAAATTAGTGACAAAATTTGCAAAATTAAAATACATAGTGCAAGGAAAGGCAAGAGGCAAGAGGCAATAAAAATTAAATATCCTTATTCTATCCCCTATTTTCTTTATTATCTCTTCCCTCTCCCCCGTCCCCCGTCCCCTCTCCCCCGTCCCCCGTCCCCTCTCCCCCGTCCCCTCTCCCCCGTCCCCCGTCCCCCGTCCCCTCTTCCCTGTCACCTGTCACCTGTCCCCTGTCACCTGTCCCCTGTCCCCTCTCACCTCTTCCCTCTCCCCTCTTCCCTGTTCCCTTTCTTTCATGAAATAGTAAGGAGTATTAAAAAATGCTGGCCTATTTTATAGCGTTGGTAGTCGCTTTTGGTAGTTTAGCCATTTACCTATCAGCCTTCTTTTTTCCAGAAATCCATCGCCAGAATGATTTTATCTGGAGTGGAGTTGGGTTATTCTACGCCTTGGTACTATGGATTTTTGCACCTGGAATTAGTGGAGGGCTGTTACTGGGTCATATAGCCAGTGTGGCACTGTTAGTATGGTTTGTGTCACAAACTCTCTCATTACGGCGACAGTTGGCCCCCGAAGAACAGCAAACTCCTTTACCCAGTCCTGAGCTAATTAAAATTAGTTTCCAAGAACAAATGTCAAAGTTTTCTGTGAAAGAGAAATTTCGACAATTATCCGCATTCATTGGTAGTGTGTTTAGTGGTGCAAAAGGAAAGCCGTCACAGACTGTAAATCAACAGCCAGTTATCAAAACTACTCAAGAGATTTTACAGCCAGGTACAACTCAAGCAACTCAACCCTCAAAATTACCAGATGAGTCGCTAAATGTCACCCCAGCAATTGTAACTCAAGCTTTATCAGAGGAGACTTTTTCTCCATCACCTGTTTTAGAAACAGTAGAACTAGCACCAACAGCACCAGTTATTCAGCCGCAAGAAGAACAGGTAATTCCGACAACAGAAAGACCTGCGACAGCCGAAACTCAAAATCTATCAGAAATAACTCAAATTGAAGTATTTGTTTCAGAATCACTGATAGCAGCAGAAACTGAAACTCTGGTAGAGATAGTTCAGACTGAGGTACTTGTTTTAGAAGCAGAAACTAAGGATGCTGCCACTGAACTAAAAGTAAGTTCCCCAAATCCAGTGACATCGGAGTTATTAACCACAGAAGCAACTCAAAACCCTGCCATGAACGTTGAGGAAGTTCAACCAGACGGGGAAGCATTACCAGAAAAAATCCCATTCAATAAACCAGAGGAGGAGTAATTGAGGGGATTTACGCTGCTGATTCCCATAAATCAAGGGAAACTGGGCAATTTATGATAGTAGGGGCAACTACAGGGGGTTTGTCCCTGCTGGATTAAATCCCAATTGGGATAATAAACGATCAATATCAAAATGCTCAGACATAAGAGAGCGAATACACTCTATTTTAATTGGTTCATGGACGCGAACCTGACCAAAGCTGCGGTCAATGATTTCTACTGTGGTCAGAGTATCCAGATCCACGGATAAAATCGGGATTTCTAGCTCTTCGGCCCGGTTAAGGATAAATGCAGGAGGTGGTAGTTGTCCAGTCAGAATCAGACATTGAGTAGATGTTTCTAAGGCTGCTTGTTGAATTTCCACCCGGTCCCCCCCAGTCACTACCGCCATATTCTGACGTTTGCGGAAGTATTTCACAGCAGAGTTGACATTCATTGCCCCAATGGCTAGACTTTGGACTAATAAATCTAGGCGATCGCTTCGACAGAGAACTTCAGCGTTTAACTGCTTAACTAATTCGCCCACACTCACACTGCGAAGGATATCGCTTTTGGGTAATGTTGCTAGTACAGCAATATCCTGTTTTTCCAAGAATGGACGCAACAGGGTTTGTACTAACTCTGATTTTTCTTCGGGTACTTCATTAATTACGACACCCATTAACCGTTTACCCAATCGCTGTTTAGCAGACAACAACCCTTCAATAGAAGTTAGTGATTGATAACGGCTAATTAAGAGTACAGGAGCATCTAATTTTTCTGCTAGTTCCAGTAAGGATAATCCAAATAAATTTCCTTCTGATAAGTTTGCAGGTCCTTCTAATAAGACCAAATTGCTCTTTGGTATTTGTGAATACTTCTCTACTAGTAACTGTTGATAGTTGGTTGTGTCTTCTCCCTGTAAGCGTTTCTGGACGGTAATTTCATCTAAAGACAATAAGGTGGGAGCAATACGGTTGTCTGGAAGGTTCAGGTTATGAGTAATAAACTGGACATCTTCCTCAACTACTGTTCCTGTTGGTGTCTTGACAAAATTACCCAAAGGCTTACCATAAGCGATATCCAACCCATGAAGTTTTAGCTGATGAGACAAACCTAAAACCGTTGCAGATTTGCCACTGTAAGCTTCAACTGATCCAACCAGCAAGTATTTAGCAAGTGTTGGCACGTATGCACTCCTAATTTCAAAAGTTTGTACAACTCAGCTAGGTGTCTATCAATTTTAGTGCTTTCTGGTGGCAGGTAAATAGCTTGATTCAATCTTAATTGCCCCAATCTTAAAAATTAAATGGGAATAAATCTAGCTGTGGTAGCTATTGTAGCGATTTTGATCAAGATAAAAATATCTGTTTAAATAAATAATTTATGCTTTTTGGCATACAACAGCGATTATATGGAAGCTTTGATTTCTTCTGATGTCATTATGATCTGAATTTGCTTCGTAATCAGTAATCCGAGGCTTGATAGATACTGTACAATAAATTATGTAGCTGGCTAATAAAATATGCAAGATACCCTGACTATTACCATTAATCCAGAACTAAAAGCAGCACTTTTAGAAATTACTCAAGCTGAAGGTATATCTCCTGATAGTTTCATTGGTAAAGCTATTGAGGATTATATTTTTACCCACACATTCCGCGCTTTGCGTTCTTATTTGATGGCAAAGAATCAAACAGGTTATACCGATGAGGAAATTTTTGAGATAATTTTATGAAGCTAGTTCTAGATACTAATGTTCTGATTCAGAAAATATTAGACAGAGTTTTCTAAATACATAGTTATTCAGCGAGTATTTCATAAAATAATCTTGGAGGAGTAGTTATGTCCACAAAATATTTTAATCCTTATACAGATTTCGGTTTTAAGAAACTATTCGGAGAAGAAGGCAGTAAAGATCTACTCATGGATTTTCTCAACCAACTTCTACCAATACATCATCAAATTCAACAATTAACCTTTAAAAATCCGGAAAATCTAGCTGATACCATAGCAGAACGTAAAGCCATATTTGATATTTACTGCGAAAGTAAAACTGGTGATAAGTTTATTGTGGAAATGCAAAAAGCAAAAATCAAGAATTTCAAAGATAGAGCTTTATTCTATTCCACATTCCCCATTCGTGAACAATCAGAAAAAGGCGATTGGAATTTCTTTTTACTACCCGTCTATTTTATCGCCATTTTAGATTTCGAGTATGACGAAAATATAACATCTAAATTTAGGCGCGATGTGTGTCTAAAGGATCAAGATGGTGATATTTTCTTTGATAAGTTAAACTTTAAATTTTTACAAATGCCATTATTTAATAAACAAGAAAATGAATTAATAACGCATTTTGATAAATGGCTGTATTTTTTGAAGAACTTAGAAAGTTTTAATCATATACCCGTGATATTAAATGAACCAATATTTCAGAAAGGGTTTGAAATAGCGGAAATATCTCACTTAAATGTGGAGCAGTATGAACAATATAAGAAGAGTTTAGTGCAGTATTTAGAAGTGAAAAATGTATTTGATACAGCCTTTGAAGAAGGTGAGAAGTCCGGTATTGAGAAAGTTGCTAAAGCTTTGAAAGAGCAAAATATAGCCATAGAAATTATTGCAGAATCAACTGGCTTATCTTATGAAACTATTAAAAGAATTTGAGCGAATAATGCCAATTGATAGACTTGGCGATCGCATTACTGACTTTAACCCCACGGAAGGCGATCGCTCTCAGCTTTGAGTTAATTTCAGGGAGCGATCGCATTCTGTTGGTATATGATTCTCTATGAAGTTAGGCTAAATAGCTATATTCCGTGACTTGTGGGAAGTCCTAATAGTTCATCAACAAATTAAGCTAAAATAAAATAAATAGCAAAATCCTCACCAGTATATGGTTACATCAACACAAACCACAACTCAAACCTTATACGACCAAGACTATTACCTGTGGATAAGAACAACCATTAACCAACTTCGCACAGGACAATTTTCTGCTGTTGATTTAGAGAATTTATTAGAAGAATTAGAAACTATAAGTAGAAGTGAGAAGCGAGCAATTGAAAGTTTATTAACTAAGTTGCTTGTACATCTACTAAAACTCAAATGTTGGGATAGTGAAAGAGAACGTAATCAAGGACATTGGCTAGGAGAAATTAGGACATTTCGCAACCAGATTAAGAAATCTCTTAAAGATAGTCCAAGTTTAAAACCTTACATTTTAGAAATATTTGACCAATGTTATCAAGATGCTAGATTAGAAGCATCAGATCGCTCTCAACTTCCCCTTGATATCTTCCCTCTTATCCCCATTGCTTCACTAGCACAAATTTTAGATGATTGGTTGCCAATCGAAAAAAATCAAGGCTGAAATTTTTTTCCTCTTTCCCTGACTTGAGATTTGAGAGCCAAACTAAAATCAAAGCTAAAATCAAAACGACATTGTACTAAAAAGCTTTAATGCTGACCGCTGACCGCTGAAAGCTGCTGTACGTAATTTATATCCTGGATAGAAACGTCATTATAGTACATAAGTTCTACATTTTCCCATTAACTCCCACTTGAAAATTCATCCCTAAGATTCTTTGCTTTTATCTTTATCAGTTGCTACATAGAGTCCTAAACTGTAGATGAGAATTGAAAAGCAGTCGGGAGAAATTTTGTGAAAAAAGTTTTAGCAATCATTCTTGGTGGGGGTGCGGGTACTCGGCTTTATCCGTTAACCAAGCTTCGCGCCAAACCAGCAGTACCAGTAGCCGGGAAGTATCGCTTAATAGATATTCCCGTTAGCAACTGCATCAATTCGGAAATATTCAAAATCTATGTCCTCACTCAATTTAACTCAGCCTCCCTGAATCGTCACATTGCTCGTGCTTACAACTTTAGTGGGTTTAGCGATGGATTTGTAGAAGTGTTAGCCGCACAACAAACCCCAGAAAACCCCAACTGGTTTCAAGGTACGGCTGATGCTGTGCGTCAGTATATCTGGATGTTACAGGATTGGGATGTAGAGGAATTTCTGATTCTCTCCGGTGATCATCTTTACCGTATGGATTACCGTCAGTTTATCAAGCGTCATAGAGATACAAATGCGGATATTACACTTTCCGTAATTCCCATGGATGATCGTCGGGCTTCGGATTTTGGCTTAATGAAAATTAATCAAGCCGGGAGAGTAATTGACTTTAGCGAAAAACCCAAAGGGGAAGCCTTAGCGCAAATGCGTGTTGATACTACCATATTAGGATTAACGCCAGAACAAGCTCAATTACAGCCATATATCGCCTCCATGGGGATTTATGTCTTTAAAAAAGATGTTTTGATTAAATTGCTAAAAGAATCTTTAGAACGGACTGACTTTGGTAAAGAAATTATTCCCGACGCAGCTAAGGATCATAACGTTCAAGCCTTCTTATTTGATGATTATTGGGAAGATATTGGGACAATTGAATCTTTTTATGAAGCCAATTTAGCTCTAACTAAGCAACCCCTCCCTCCCTTTAGCTTCTACGATGAAGCAGCACCAATTTATACCCGCGCTCGTTATCTACCACCCTCTAAACTATTGAATTGCCAAATCACAGAATCTATGATTGGTGAAGGTTGTATCTTGAAAGATTGCCGGATTCAACATTCAGTTTTAGGAGTGCGATCGCGCATAGAATCAGGAACTACAATTGAAGAAACCCTGATCATGGGTGCTGACTATTATCAGCCATTTGTAGAGAGACAATGCAGCCTAGAAGAAAATGATATTCCCGTCGGTATTGGTACAGACACCATTATTCGTCGGGCCATCATTGATAAAAATGCCCGCATTGGTCACGATGTGAAAATCATCAATAAAGACAACATCCAAGAAGCAGAACGGGAAAAACAAGGCTTTTACATTCGTAGTGGCATTGTCGTCGTTCTCAAAAACGCTGTCATTCCCCATGGAACAATCATCTAGTTAGTCAGTTGTTCGTTATTTGACTAATGACTAATGACTAATGACTAATGACTAATGACTAATGACTAAATTAATTTTGCTGATTGGTCTTCCTGGTAGCGGTAAATCAACCTTAGCAAAACAACTATTAACAGAATGCTCCCAGATGCAGCTAATTTCCACAGATGCCATCCGGGGGCAAATTTTTGGTTCTGAAGCAATTCAAGGGGCTTGGCCGCTAATTTGGCGGGAAATAGAACGACAATTTCAACAAGCCATAACCTTGGATCAAGGAGTGATTTTCGATGCTACCAACGCCCAAAGGAAAAATCGTC
This sequence comes from Dolichospermum sp. FACHB-1250, assembly GCF_014696335.1. NCBI lineage: Bacteria > Bacillati > Cyanobacteriota > Cyanophyceae > Nostocales > Aphanizomenonaceae > Dolichospermum > Dolichospermum sp. FACHB-1250. The sequence continues at coordinate 18,296 of NZ_JACJPZ010000037.1, read as the reverse complement.
GAGCAGTGATTACCCTAGCCCGTGATTTTGGCTTGACTCATATTACCGGAATTTGGCTTAGAACCCCAATCTGGCTATGTTTAGCCCGAAATCAAAGACGAATTCGTCAAGTTCCCGAAGACATCATTTTCCGAATGCACCGCCAAATCCGGGATGCCCCCCCCAGCTTAGAAGAAGGAATAGATGAGTTGATTTCTTGTTCACAATGGCAAGAGTGCGGGAATTGCCCTGGTACATTCGGCAAAAACCACACTTAACTTTGGGAACTTTTTGTTAATTTAATATTTAGACTCTTTTCGGCATTAGACCAAGAAAACAGTAGATCTCATATTTTAGAAAAAACATAACCTAAATTTCCACAGGAGGCTAGTAAATGGCTGCAACGGACTTTAAAGACTATTATGCAATTTTAGGAATTACTAAAACCGCCACATCGGAAGAAATTAAACAGGCTTTTCGCAAATTAGCCCGTAAATATCATCCTGATGTTAACCCCAACAACAAACAGGCCGAAGCAAAATTCAAAGAAGTGAATGAAGCCTACGAAGTCTTATCAGACCCAGATAAACGCAAAAAATACGACCAATTTGGTCAATATTGGAAACAAGCCGGTCAAGGTTTCCCCTCCGGTGGTCCTGGTGCCGATATGGGCGGCTTTGACTTCGGACAATACGGCAGTTTTAATGACTTCTTAAATGAATTATTTGGTGGCGCTGGTCCTCGCAGTGGACGACAAACCGCCACAGATTCTACCTCCACTGGGAGAACAGGTGGTAGATATGGGGGTTTTAACGATTTTTCTTTTCAAGACGCTGCTAGAACACAAGACACAGAAGCAGTAATTACTTTAACTTTAGGCGAAGCATTTGCCGGTGTCGAGAAACGATTTAGTTTAGGAACTGAAACTATTGATGTGCGTATCCCCGCTGGTGCTAAAGCTGGTACTCGCTTACGGATTAAGGGAAAAGGCCAAATTAACCATCAAACGCAACAACGGGGGGATTTATACTTGAAAGTAGAATTACAACCCCATTCCTTTTTCCAAATGGAAGGTGATCATCTGGTCTGCGAAGTCTTCATTACCCCTGATGAAGCTACATTAGGAGCAGCTATTGATGTTCCCACCCCCGACGGTCATGTTAATGTCAAATTACCAGCAGGAGTTCGTTCTGGTCAATCTCTACGCCTACGTGGTAAAGGTTGGCCGCTAACTAAGGGTGGACGTGGTGATCAATTGGTCAAAGTAGCGATCGCTCCGCCAAAAGACCTCAATCCCCAAGAACGGGAATACTATGAGAAAATCAGGGCTATCCGTACCTATAACCCCCGCAGCCATTTAGCACAAGTTAAATTGTAAAGATTGTTTACAATATTCCCCATAAAAATGAGCTAAAATCGTCATTTTGTCTCCCCTGTTAATAATTCAGAGTCGTGAAAACTCTCGAAAATGCTTCACTTCCTACCTTATGGGATCTAGCCACAGCATAACAGGGCATTTTATTTCTGAGAACACCCCTATTCAAAAATATATACTTACTTTCTCATGATCTATCTTTTTTTAAAGTTAGGTTCATGGTATAATGGCGGGCAATTGATGATCGCATTTATTTGCGTACTGACATCAATTGTTGTCTTTTTTATCGATATTGCAGTTTACCGATTCCGAGTCACACTGGGGAAAATAGCTTCAGGGCATTTGCCCAGAAAACTATTAACTCTATATAGATTTTCGGCGTTGCTGAAACCAAGTATGAATTTATGTGTAGAGCCGAAAATACCTAGCCAGGTCACGTCTCCACTACAAAGGGTTGAATATCATTAAAAATAATGTTCATACATCAAATCAGCAACGCCAGATTTTCGCCACCGCATAACAAACATCTTGTGAGGAGTGATATTTTGAGCAGTAAAAAACATTCTGTTAGACCAGGGAATCATTGGAAGCAGTTGATCTACTTGGGTTTATGGCTAACCCTACCAACCTTGTTCCTGACCACAGCCATTTCAGTTAATTCCGCATCTGCCGCAGATGACATAATAACTGAAAACCAGAACAGTGAATTAAGCACCGATAAAACTGCAAAAGCTAATTCTGTAACCGATACCAAACAGGTAGTCGCGGCCGCAGAATTAGAAAAAACAGTGGCATCTGTTCCTGAGCAAAACCAACCACAGCTAATTGCACAAACTGGAGACGGTAATCCGGACGATGTTGATAAAATCCGCCAGGATTTACTAATTGAACCCCTGATTAAGATCAAAGTAGCACTAGATCCTAAGCCAACCTACCCACCTGGACTCAGTTTTGCTGGAGCGAGTGCCTTCGGAGCTAACATGAGTGACGCATTTGTAGGATTATCAGCGGCAACCGCTGGTAATAGGGGTAACTCTATAAATGACATAGACGCGAGTACCAGCCTCGGTTTTGGTTTAGGTAATTCCGAAAAACTAGTTGGTCTGGAATTATCGTTCAACAATGGTAGTGTCAAAAACTTTGGTTCTAATGGAACCTTTGACCTCAAAGCTCACCGCATTGTCTACGCTAAAGGAACCAATCAAATTGCTGTAGCTGCTGGCTGGAAAGCCTTTGCTCAGTATCAGACCAAGAACAGTAGTGAAGAAATCAGACCTTCCAGCCTCTATGGTGTGGTAACAAGTTACTCCCTTTTAAAACCTAATGATCCTGTGAATAAAATGCCCGTCTCATTCTCCCTGGGCGTTGGAGGTGGGGACTTTAGGCAAGGTAACGCCAGTACTGGTGTATTTGCTGGAGCGGGTGTGCAAGTTCACCCCCAAGTCGGTGTGGGCTTAGGTTGGAGTGGAGTTGGCTTAAACCTTGGTGCTTCCTTCGTACCTGTGCCTACTTTACCCTTAACAATTACAGTCCAAGGTGCGGATCTTACTGATAACAGCGTAGGTGGCACAACATTTGCGTTAAGCATAGGTTATGGTTTCAATTTCTTGCCTAAATAAATAGAGCTTGCTGATAGGGTAGCATGGCTAACGCCATATAATATAACCTAAAAACCTTAGATATAAGGATTTTAAGAGATATTAAAGTCAAAAAAAGTGCAGGGAATCAGGGACGATAGCATCAATTGTCAAACAGTTGTATATTTTAGATAATCATCATGTTAAAAACCAGAAATCTCATTTTTACCCTCAGCTTGAGTCCTCTACTGTCATTTGCTTGGCAGTTACCAAACCAAGCCCAGAGTTCCAGTCCCAGTAAAGGTACAGCTGGTGTTGATGCTGGCGCTGCTACTGGTGCTTCACAAACTAGTGGTTTTTCCACACCAACAGAAACAACACAAGGAACAACACAAGGAACAACACAAGCAACAACACAAGCAACAACAACGGAGGGAACTCCTGTAACCATTCCTATAATACCTGGTGTTAAAATCACCATTTTAACTGGTGTTTCCACGGATGGCAAGCTGTCGGTGGCTACAACTACAGGTGGTGACACAACTGCAACAGTTGCACCTACAGCAGCGACCGTAGAATCAACTTCATCTAGCCTCACTGTCATAGATGGTGAAACGGGAAAGACTGTTGTGCTCATCCTTGCCGCACAAAACCAGGTTGAAATCAATCAGTTGGGTGCCGTTATTATTCAGAATGTTAACAGTATAACAGGTGGTACAACAGGTGGTACAACAGGTGGTACAACAGGTGGTACAACAGGTGGTACAACAGGTGGTACAACAGGTGGTACAACAGGAAGTGTTGATGCTGCTGACATTACTACGCTATTGACAGGTGGTGCTGATGCACAACAGGCTGCGACTAACGTAACAAACGGCTTCATTGCTGGGGGTATTACCCTGGAACGAGCAACAGCACTAGTCACAGCCCTAACTGGTTTGTTTGCTTCTTCTAAAGGTTCCTTGCCAAATCAGCCCGTAGCCCTAGCAACATCAGGACAGCTAGTAGCCAGCACCAAACCTTTTAAACCGGTTACTATCATTGCTCAAGGCAGCGCTGGCATAAGTGTCAATATCAATAAGCTAAACGACGCTATTGTTGCCTACAACTCGATTATCCTGCAAAGTCAACCGCAAGCTGTTAAAAATCTCTCTCGCAATGGCGGTTTCGTCGGCATTGGTGGCATACTCAAACAATTGAGAACTGTGATCAAATAACCTTTAATTACGCAGACGCAACTCCAAACAATACCTGGGAGTTGCTGAATTGTAGTAGGTGACGGAGCTTGCGAAGCTACATTAGGAGCAGCTATTGATGTTCCCAACCCCAATGGTCATGTTAATGTCAAATTACCAGCAGGAGTTCGTTCTGGTCAATCTCAGCGCCTACGTGGTAAAGGTTGGCCGCTAACTAAGGGTGGACGTGGTGATCAATTGGTCAAAGTAGCGATCGCGCTCCGCCAAAAGACCTCAATCCCCAAGAACGGGAATACTATGAGAAAATCAGGGCTATCCGTACCTATAACCCCCGCAGCCATTTAGCACAAGTTAAATTGTAAAGATTGTTTACAATATTCCCCATAAAAATGAGCTAAAATTGTCATTTTTTCTCCCCTGTTAATAATTCAGAGTCGTGAAAACTCTCGAAAATGCTTCACTTCCTACCTTATGGGATCTAGCCACAGCATAACAGGGCATTTTATTTCTGAGAACACCCCTATTCAAAAATATATACTTTCTTTCTCATGATCTATCTTGCTTTTAAAGTTAGGTTCATGGTATAATGGCGGGCAATTGATGATCGCATTTATTTGCGTACTAGATCAATTGTTATCTTTTATGTACGTATTACAGTTTACCGGTTCCGAGTCACACCGGGAAAAATAGCTTCAGGGCATTTGCCCAGAAAACTATTAAAGGCGCTTTGGGGATTTTCCTCAAAGCATTGCGTTAGCGTGGCGGCGCGTTAGCGCGATATGCCGAGTTAAGAACTTTGGTTTTTAAGACTCTATGTCCGTGTATATCATCAGATGTCCTAGATTAAAGTTTCTGTATATAAACTTTCGCCACCGCATAACAAACATCTTGTGAGGAGTGATATTTTGATCAGTAAAAAGCATTCTGTTATACTAAGGAATCATTGGAAGCAGTTGATCTACTTGGGTTTGTCGCTAACCCTACCCACTTTGTTCCTGACCACAGCCATTTCAGTTAATTCCGCATCTGCCGCAGATGACATAATAACTGAAAACCAGAACAGTGAATTAAGCACCGATAAAACTGCAAAAGCTAATTCTGTAACCGATACCAAACAGGTAGTCGCCGCCGCAGAATTAGAAAAAACAGTGGCATCTGTTCCTGAGCAAAACCAACCACAGCTAATTGCACAAACTGGAGAAGGTAATCCAGATGATGTTGATAAAATCCGCCAGGATTTACTAATTGAACCCCTGATTAAGATCAAAGTAGCACCAGCTCCTAAGCCCACCTACCCACCTGGACTCAGTTTTGCTGGGCCGAGTGCCTTCGGGGCTAACATGAGTGACGCATTTGTAGGATTATCAGGAACGACCGCTGGTAAAACGAGAAATGTGATCGACGGTAGTACTAGTCTCGGTTTTGGTTTAGGAGATTCCCAGAAACTAGTTGGTCTGGAATTCGCTTACAGCAACAATAGTATCAGAAAATTTGGAGTTAATGGCAGCTTTGACCTCAAAGCTCACCGCATTGTCTATGCTAAAGGAACCAATCAAGTTGGTGTAGCTGCTGGCTGGAATACCTTTGCCAATTATGGTACTGACCCTACCGGACCTTCCAGTGCCTATGGTGTGGTGACAAGTTACTCCCTTTTGAAGCCTAATGACTCTGTGAATAAAATGCCCATCTCCTTCTCGGCTGGGGTTGGGGGTGGCAGTTTCCGCCAAGGTAATGCCAGTACTGGTGTATTTGGTGGAGTCGGTGTGCAAGTTCATCCCCAAGTCGGTGTGGGTCTAGGTTGGAGTGGAGTTGGTTTAAACCTTGGAGCTTCCCTAGTTCCTGTACCAACCATACCTTTAACCATTACACTCCAAGGTGTGGATCTCACAGATAATAGCACGGGCGGCACGATATTTGCCTTTAGCATTGGTTATGGTTTCAATTTCTTGCCTAAATAAACACTTCCATATCTAGAATATTTAGAATTTAAAGAATCATCATGTTGAAAATCAGAAATCTCATTTTTGCTCTCGGTCTGAGTCCATTAACATTAGCCGTCTGGCAATTACCCAGCCAAGCTGGAGGTAATGCACCTGGCTCTGGGAGTGGCAATAATATGCAAGGTTCAACAATTACCCCTTTCTCAGTGCCGCCAGCAGCACTGCCAACAGGAGGAGGAGCAGCTGCAGGAGGAGGAACACCAGCAACAGAAGCAGCAGCAGCAGGAGCACCAGGAGCAGCAACGACAACAACAACAACAACGATAGGAGGAGAGACAGTAACAACAACAGCCGTAACAACACAAGCAACAACAACGGCGGGAACTCCTGTCACCATTCCTATAATACCTGGTGTTAAAATTACCATTACAGCTGGTATTTCCACGGACGGAAAGCTGTCCTTGGCTACAACTACAGGTGGTGACACAACTGCAACAGTTGCACCTACAGCAGCGACCGTAGAATCAACTTCATCTAGCCTCACTGTCACAGATGGTGAAACGGGAAAGACTGTTGTGCTCATCCTTGCCGCACAAAACCAGGTTGAAATCAATCAGTTGGGTGCCGCTATTATTCAGAATTTTAACAGTATAACAGGTGGTACAACAGGTGGTATAACAGGTGGTACAACAGGTGGTACAACTGTAAGTGTTGATGCTGCTGACATTGCTACGCTATTGACAGGTGGTGCTGGTGCACAACAGGCTGCGGCTAACGTAACAAACAGCTTCACTGCTGGGGGTATTACCCTGGAACGAGCAACAGCACTAGTCACAGCCCTAACTGGTTTGTTTGCTTCTTCTAAAGGTTCCTTGCCAAATCAGCCCCTAGCCCTAGCAACATCAGGACAGCTAGTAGCCAGCACCAAACCTTTTAAACCGGTTACTATCATTGCTCAAGGCAGCGCTGGCATAAGTGTCAATATCAATAAGCTAAACGACGCTATTGTTGCCTACAACTCGATTATCCTGCAAAGTCAACCGCAAGCTGTTAAGAATCTCTCTCGCAATGGCGGTTTCGTCGGCATTGGTGGCATACTCAAACAATTGAAAACTGTGATCAAATAACCTTTAATTACGCAGACGCAACTCCGAACAATACCTGGGAGTTGCTGAATTGTGGTAGGTGACAAAGCTGGCTATGCCGACCTAAAAAACCTAAAAAATGCTAACAAAGTCCAGGTTTTTATAGTCCGTACTCTGTAGGACGGTAAATCTGAACGGTTCTTGACTCAGGTATGACTTATGCAAGTGGCACAAAAAAATATAATTTTTTTGAATTTTTTGGTTTTTAGTCAGGGCTAAAGCCCTGATAATCACCTCTTGTACCCGTAATCTTTTGTATCTGCCTCTGGCACTGATGAACTCCTTCCCAGATGGAGTCTGGGAAGGAGAATTTGCGGCAAAGCCGCAAATACAGTAAACACAGTAGAAGTTCCCGCTGCTATTCCCTGGCTCTTTTGGGAAACGAGGGAAAAGAGGCGAAAAGAGGGGAAAAATTTATATAAAATTTATATGTTAACTTTGATAAAATTTTAGTATTTATAGTGTATTATGTAATAAATAAAAGATGTATTCCTCAAGTCAGGGAGTAATTAATGAGAAACAAGTTTGGATTAGGAAACTCTTTTTTAGTGACAACCTTAGCTATATCTAGTTTACTGGGTGTCACCTTTGCAGCACAAGCCCAATTACCGCCAGTTTCATCAATAATTTATGTTGACCCTGTTAATGGTTTAGATCCTGATCAAGCTGGAATATCAGCAAAGCCGTATAAAACCATTACTTATGCTATGAGTCGGGCTGAAACGGGTACAGTTATTCAATTAGCTCCCGGTAATTATAGCAGCGAATCATTCCCGATCAAACTCAAACGAGGGGTAACATTACGGGGTGATGAATCCAGCAAAGGTGAGAGGGTAGTTATTTCTGGTGGTGGTGATTATATCAGTAGCATTTTTGCTAAACAGAATATTACTATCCTGGCAGATCAAGATACCACAATTGAAGGTTTAACCGTCACCAACACCAATGAAAGGGGTACAGGTGTATGGGTAGAATCAACTAACCCAACTATCAAAAACAGTACCTTTATTAACAATGCTAGAGAAGGAGTTTTTGTTACAGGTACAGGAAATCCTAAAATTGAAAATAACCGATTTGTGCGAAATAGTGCCAACGGGATTTCCCTAACCAAATCAAGCCAGGGGGAAATTCGTAATAATTTATTTCAGAATAACGGCTTTGGTTTAGCCATTGGTAATGATTCCACAACCACCCTAACAGAAAATCAAATTATTCAAAACAAGGACGGTATAGTGATTTCTGAATCTGCTAAACCTTTAGTGCGTAAAAACACAATTCAGAATAACAAACGTGATGGTATTGTTCTCATTCATGATGCTTTACCTGATTTGGGGACTAGTAATAACCCAGGTGGCAATGTCATTGCTAATAATGGTCGTTATAACTTCCACAATGCTACGAAAAACAACACCATGTTTGATGTCACAACGACAGAAACACCTGATTCTTCACAAACCGCTGATTTATCCGCCGGTGATCCTAACATAGCACTGCTAAAAAAATGGGAACTAACACCTATGGACTGTAACTCTGGTAGTGAAGTAGTCACCATCATCATGAGTCGCAGACGATACTGCATTACGCCCCATCCTGACTTAACAGCTAAACGTTACCAATATAATCAGGCTACTGGTAACCTTAAAGCTTTAGCAGATTCTCCTACATCTACTTCGTCTCGTCCAGGAGAGGGTTTATAGGTTTCTGTATCAAAGTGACATTTAATAGTTACAGAAAAGCAAAGTCTTAGATTATCTCTTCCAATTTTTTTAATATTTACGAGGTCTTATGAAACATCAATTGAAAACAGCGATCATAGTAGCAACTTTAGCCTTATCCAGTATTTTCGCTTTGGGGTCTACAGTTCAAGCTTTCCCAAAAGTAGATAATACTATAGATGATAGTGCTGATTCAGATCTAGATCCCTCTGAGGAAGCTTATACAGGAACTAAATTCACCTGTGTATCTGATGAAAATGGTAACGTGGCCACCATTGGTCAGCGACCTGGTGGAGAACCCATTCCCGTAATTATTTGGACTTCAGACAGTTCCAAATATTTTGGTCAGAAAGTTAGTCCTCAAAGCCGTTGCCAAATCGTGACAGAAAGATTTAATCAGGCTGTAATTAATAGTGGTGGTAGCCTCAAAGATGTTGTCTTGACCAGCGGTACGGTAGGAAATAAAACCGTCATTTGCGTACTTTCCATCAACGATACTGGTTGTGATGGTGGCAATACTCTGTTTACTTTAAACCCGAAAAATGCCAAGAGACCAGACCAAGTTCTTACCCAAATAGCTCGAATCAGTCGTCAAGGTTCTAGTGCTGGCGTAATTCGGGAAACCGGGGGTCGTGTCCAGGTCAAATTGACTGCTTTGCTAAAAGGGAAAAGTGCTGCTCGAATTAAACCAGCTACTGGTGGTTTATAATAAGTAAGAGGATGTTTGGAAAGTATTAAGTTTAATTGCTTCAAAACAATAAAACAATTAGCTCCTGCAAAGCTAATTCTCCGACTGTAGTTTCCCCCATCGCCCTAACCTTATTTGACGAAGAAAGGGAAAAGGAAAAACCTTGGTTTTGGGAATGGGGGTTTCAAAACCTCTCCCCCCATAGAAAAGGTTTCCCGGAGGCCTTATGCAGTCAACTTGATGGGTGAACTTGACAACTTTCAAAATATTCTCTCACATCCTTAACTGGAAACCCTAAAAGTCTCATTTCTTCTTCTTTTTAACATTTAGAGGTCTTATGAAATATCAATTGAAAACAGCGATTGTAGTTGCTACTTTAGCCTTGTCTAGCATTGTTGGTTTGGGTTCTACAGTTCAAGCTTTACCACCTGTAGATAATAAAGTGGATACTAGTAGTAATAATTCAAATGTAGACCCATCGGAGGAAGCCAACACAGGAACTAAATTTAGCTGTGTATCCCAGGGTAAGGGTAACGTGGCTACCGTTGGTCAGCGCCCCGGTGGACAGCCTATTCCCGTCATTATCTGGACTTCTCAAACTTCAAAATACTTTGGTGATAAATTTAATCCTCAAAAGCGTTGCCAAATCGTCACCAAGAAATTAGGTGAGGCTGTAGCTAACAGTGGTGGTAGCCTCAAAGATGTTGTGTTGATGACCGGTCGAGTCAACAAAAGCAGTGTGATTTGTGTAATTTCCGCAAATGACACTGGTTGTGATGGTCGCAATACTCTGTTTACTCTCAAACCAGAAAACGCCAAAAAAGCAGACCAAGTTCTTGCCCAAATCATGCAAATTAGTCGTGAAGGTAGTAGCGCCGGTGTAGTTCGGGAAACAGAAGGTCGTGTGCAGATCAAATTGGAAGATGTGCTAAAAAGTAACCGTGGTCTGTCTATTGGCCAAGGCGCGAAAAAACCTGCTGTTAGAGATGATTCACGTGGCTTGTAATTATTAACTCAAGTTGCTAGTTATCTGAGTTAATCCAGGAAAAAAGTCATTTGTAATTAGTAGTTAAGGAAGAGATGAAGTTTTGATCTCTTCCCTAATTGCTAACATATAATTTCTTATAATTTGTAGGCATGATTTAATCCCCATTTTTTGTTTAATAATCATGTTTTCTCCCATAGCTCGCAGATTCTTTTTACTATTTATTACAACGTTTTCTGTGATTCAGTTGTATGCCCATTCCCACCCGGTAGTTTTGGGTGCTACGTCTTCTATAAATTTTGATATTACCGCCGCCGAAATTGCCAATCAAGTAACTGTCAGAATTTTCACTAAATTTGGTTCTGGCTCAGGGGTAGTTATTAAACATGAAGGGCAAACTTATACAGTATTAACAAATAATCATGTAGTTACTGATAGTCCTGAAGATGGTTATGAAATTTTGACTGCTGATGGTAACATTTATCCAGCAGAGCAAGTTAATTGTGTTAATACAAAAAAATTGGACTTAGCACTGGTGAAATTTACTAGTCCAGAGGATTATCAAGTGGTAACATTGCCAAAGTCAAAAGCTATTTCTGAGGGTGAAACAGTATACGCCTCTGGTTTTCCCGCTTGGCATTTTGTCTTCAAGGGTAAGAAGATCACTAAAATGGAAGAAACCCGCCATTGGGGAGTTAAAGCCTTTCAACTCAAAACTGGAACTATTAAAATGCAGCTGGACAAAACTCTCCCTGGTGGTTATCAATTAGGCAGCACTAATGATGTTTTTCAAGGCATGAGTGGAGGACCTGCCTTAAATCAGCAGGGTGAACTAATTGGGATTAATGGGCTATTAAAGTATCCTTTTCAAGGTATTGATGCTTTTACCTTTACCGATGGTACCATACCAAAAAAAGAAGATTATTTGCAAATGGAATCTCTTAGTTGGGCTATTCCTATTGACAATGTTCTTGATTTTCTCAAAGAACAAGAAATGGTTAACCAAGATCAAACATAATTACCAAGATATACAAAAAAACTCAGGATATGAATTTATATTTCACCAGGGTAAATTATACCATCTTGACTACGGCAGTAATCGCAACTATTGTAATTTCTCTACCAACATCTGCTGCTGATACTGTTAGTACCCAAAAGATTGCTCAAATTGCTAAAAATACCTCAGTCCAAATTAATGCAGAGGGTGATCTTACTCCTGGAGGTTCAGGTGTAATTATTGCTAAACAAGGTAATATTTACACTGTCCTCACGGCTAATCATGTGGTATGTGATGATTTAGGACGGGCAGGAAAAATTACCTGCGCTACAGATATTACCTATTCTGTACGCACAAACACGGGCAAAGATTACCCTGTTAAAGATGTTAAAGTTTTACAAAAAACTAAAAATGACGCGGATTTAGCTATAGCTACTTTTGTCGCTACAGAAGATTATCCCATTGCTACCTTAGGAAACTCTGACCAAATGGTAGAGGGCGCTGATGTCTTTGTGGGTGGGTTTCCAGCGGTGTTTGGTAAAGTTGGATCTGCCAGAGACTTTGCTTTTACTACCGGAATGGTTGTTTCTCGCGCTAGTAAAGCTATTAATGGCTATGGTTTGATTTATGATGCCAAAACTATAACTGGTAATAGTGGCGGTCCGGTGTTTGATATTGCTGGTAGGGTTGTGGCAATTCACGGGTTAGCTGATACTTCAGCTAAGAATAAAACGGAAACCGGAGCAGTGGTGACACAAAAAACGGGATTTAATGCCGGGATTCCTATTAATACTTTTTTAGCTACAAATGAGCCAATTATTCAAAACACCCCCATGAAGAAGGATGATAGTCCTACGAATAAACCTGCTAATAATTTAAATAATCCTCAGTCAGCAAGAGACTTTTATGGTAGGGGTATTACTAAACTAGATCAATATAATTATCGGGAAGCTGCGGAAGATTTTACTCAAGCAATTAAGCTAGACCCTAAATATATAGAAGCATACTTCAAAAGAGGATATTCATATACCTGGGTCAGCAAACATCAAGAAGCCCTGACGGATTTTAACCAAGCTATTGTTCTTGATCCTAACTACTTAGATGCCTACCTCAACCGGGGTTGGAGTCAGCTATTCTTACAAAATGATCAAGCAGCCCTTGAGGATTTTAACCGCGCAATTCGTCTCAACCCTAACTATGCCGATGCCTATGCCCATCAAGGTATGGCTTATATTAAAATGGGAAAATATCAAGCGGCTTTGGAATCTTCTAAACAGGCTATTCGTCTCGAACCTCGCAACAGTTATGGGTACACTATTCAGGCAGATGTGCTTAATAACTTAAAAGACTATCCAGGAGCTATAAAAGTGTCAACTCTAGCTATTCTGATTGATCCTGATGATTTTAATGCTTACATTAATCGCGCCATAGCTTACACTTTAACTAGTGATTTTCAAAATGCACTTTCAGATTACCAAAAGGCCTCGGAAATATTTGCAAGACGTTATATTAAAAATCCTGTTTCTCTACCAGAACCACAGCCAAAACCAAGTTCTAATTCTCCAGCAGAACCACAGCCAAAACCAAGTTCTAATTCTTCTAGTGACCCAAATGTGGATATAATTAAAAGTTGGCAAGTAATTAATGTCCCCTGTAACTCTGGGGGAAAAGTAGTATCAATCGTGATTGATGGTAAAAAATACTGTGTACTTCCTCATCCCAGTTTAATGTCTAAAGGTTATCAATATAATCGGGCTACAGGTAAGTTAGAACCTGTTGATGCCAATTTAGAGCTAATTAAAAGTTGGGAATTAACTGATGTCTCCTGTAACTCTGGGGAAAAAGTAGTATCAATTGTGATTGATGGTAAAAAATATTGTGTACTTCCTCATCCCAGTTTCATGTCTAAAAGTTATCGTTATAATCGACGTACGGGTAAGTTAGAACCTGTTAGTCCCGATTGAGAGCTAATTAACAAGATAGCCGTTGCGAATCCAAACTATTGCCTACCGCTATATTTTTCTAGAAGTGTCTCTACACTGGCATTATGATTTAAGAAGGAAAATAAATGCCTGTAGAGCAGTTTTCCATCTTTATCTAACACAAACTGCGCTGGTAAAGGCGCTCCTAATGCTTGTCCAGTCTTATAAGTACGAAATGTGTGGCAACTAGGATCACTCAATAATGGCATTTTTAAACCCAAATCTTTGACGATGATTTGACTTTGCTTTTTGTCAGTGCTAGTAATTAATAGAATTTCAATTCCCCGATTTTGGAAATGTTCATAATTTTCATTTATGGCTTGAATATGGGGATAACAAAAGGGGCAATATTGCTTTTCTGTGAAAATTCTGGTAAATGCCAGTATTACAGGTTGTTTACCTCGGAAATCAGAGAGTTTGATGACAGTGTTGTTAGTAATATCTGATAATTTAAAATCAGGTGTTCCTACACCCAATCTAAAATTATCTAAGGCTGGTATAGGTAAAAAGTTATGGAAAAATCTCTCATTAAATAAGCCAGTAAAATCAGTTGCAGTCAGCATAAAGAGTAATTTGTAAGTAATTTCTAAGTAATTTCTAAGTAATTTCTAAGTAATTTCTAAGTAATTTGTAAGCACTAATTCCTAATCCCCAGTTATCTAACCAGTTATCTAAATAGTAGAGAAGTAGATTTTAGACTTGACGGGATCAGGATTCATCGTTTTATCTCCTGGTTGCCAATCAATAGGACAAACTTCATCTGGGTGAGATTGCACGTGCTGAATTGCCTGTAAGATTCTCAAAGTTTCGTCTATACTGCGACCAAAAGCCATGTTGTTGATGGTAGCGTGTTGAAGTATACCATCTTTGTCAATGATGAACAAACCACGTAAAGCAACACCGGAGGAGGGGTCGAGAACGTTGTAAGCGGCGCTAATTTCTTTTTTAATGTCAGAAACCAGGGGATAATTTAAGTCACCAACACCACCGGATTTACGATCTGTTTGCATCCAAGCGAGGTGAGAAAATTCACTATCAACGGAAATACCGAAAACTTTCGTATTCAGGTTGCTAAATTCCGCATAGCGATCGCTAAAAGCAGTAACTTCAGTAGGACAAACAAAGGTAAAATCCAGGGGGTAGAAAAACAGAACAACATATTTACCGCGATAATCAGATAATTTAATTGGTTTAAACTCTTGATCTACTACAGCTGTTGCTGTAAAATCGGGAGCTAGTTGACCAACGCGGAGGCATCCCTCTATTCCGTAGGTGAACATCATTAACCTAACTCTCCTTCTTGGTACTTATATCTATTTTGCAGCCTGGGCATATTAGTTAAATGAAAATTACTTATCTACACAGTTATCATCTAATTATATATTATTTTGTTATTATGAGATAATAGATCATAGTCCCAACGCTGACGGCAAACATAATAACATAATTAAGTAAGCGCAAAAGAAGTAAATATTAACACTAGTAATACTGAAAAATAGCCGAGATTCCTCAACTTTAGAAAACAGGGAACCGGTAAAACAGAAACGAAAACAGAAACTTAGAATATCATGATTTTTCCTGTTGAAATTAGCCGCAGTGGAAATTATTAATTAGGAATTAGGATAGATACAGGCAATGACAAAATAGTCTAAAATATAAAAAAATAATTCACAAGACACAAATTCGGGAATTAATCAATTTGGGCATGAGGGGCATTATGTCCATTAACCTCACTATTGATACTTCACTGATACTTCACACTTGATCATGAAGATAAGTCCTAAATTCTCTGTTGATAAAACTTCTATTCAACCTTAACCAATCTCAATAAACGATAACATTATGTCTTACGTATCCGTCCTCAAAAACATACCGGAAATATTGAGCCAACCCACTGGAATAGCGGCTATAGCTTCCCTTGGTATCCATGGTGCCATTGCCTTAATTGTGCCATTAATGCCAGTTAACTCTAGTAATTCTGCGAAGATTGACCCATCGAAAGCAGTTCCGCTCATGGAATTGAGCGCAGCTGATCAAAAGCGATTACCGCAACCTCCCAAAATATCCCAGCTTCCATTACAGCAACCCCAACTACCACTACAGCAGCAACTACCGGGCGCTAGTTTGGGGAACTTAACAACTATCTATCCCCCTTTGCAACCAGAATCCTTTAATCCACCATTATCAGTTATTCCTAGCTCACCTATTCCTAGCTCACCAACCAACTATAACATCTCTTCTCTGCCTAGTAGACAAGCTATCTTGGGACTGATTCGCAGCAATTCACAGCGAGAAATACCTAGATTAGAAGCCAGATATACTCCCTCAGCGTCTCCTGATGTCAATAATCTCAGCGAGAGAATCCCAGAAACCGAACCCTTAGCAATTAATAGGCTACCAGAACTCAAGCAGAATAATGAAATACCTGGAGAACCACTGAATAATCCATCTCCTGCACAGTATGATATTGGCAGTAGAACGTCAACAGAAATTTCACCAACACAAACAGTGAAATCAGAAAATAATGTGATTAAAATTCCTCAAGAACAGGAAAAAATAGCTTTAACAGACAATTCTCTAAGTAAATCACCAGAAATACTCACAACCGAGTCTGAATTTAAAAGTAAGGGAACTGAGCAATTGGTGGCTAAACTGCAATCTTATCGCGCTTTCAGACAAAACATTCAACAGGAATATCCGAATGTCAAAGAAAAAGGTGTAATTCGTGAAACCATCCCTAGTGATACAGCAGAGATGGAAAGTACAGTTTCGGGAGCAGCATTCATAGGTTCAGATGGCAAGGTTTTAGATATTAAATTCCAAGAGACCAGTATATCGCCTCAGTTACAATCTAAAGTAAGAGCATATTTCAAGGATAATCCACCTCAAGCCGATAAGCAACTGATTAGCTCTTATCCTTTCCAATTCAAGTTCCAAAATAATCTCAATGCTTCTGGAGTAAGTTCTAAGATTCAACCTTCTGCAACTCCCAATCCAGAAAAAGTATCTACAACTCAAACACAACCCGTACTAACTCCCAATCCAGAAAAAGTATCTACAACTCAAACACAACCCGTACTAACTCCCAATCCAGAAAAAGTATCTACAACTCAAACACAACCCGTACTAACTCCCAATCCAGAAAAAGTATCTACAACTCAAACACAACCCGTACTAACTCCCAATCCAGAAAAAGTATCTACAACTCAAACACAACCCGTACTAACTCCCAATCCAGAAAAAGTATCTACAACTCAAACACAACCCGTACTAACTCCCAATCCAGAAAAAGTATCTACACCCCCGGATACTAAGAAGACCCTTGAAACTGCCACCGTAAATACTCTTAATTCTGTAACTTTACCGACACATAAAGATAATTCCCTTGCGGGCAATACTGAGTCTCATAAAAAACTAATCCAAAAGTTACGCCAAATCAAAGAAGAAAGAAAAAATCCTCAATAATCATTTGTCAAAGGGTAAGAGGGAGGAAAACCTGAGCAATTACCAGCCCCGACAGATATGATATAAGTTAATGAAAAATGGACTGGATTACTCTACTGCGATCGCTACAGTCTGACTTTCTCAACAGGTTAAAATCTGGTTGTCTACTTCATTGCGAAGTTGAAGGTCAACATAGTGAATTAACTATTATTTCTGGTGATAGATTAAAGACATTACGGGAATTTTGTTGGTTAATGACGGAAAAATATAAACGCACCTCCCCAGTCCGTGATGTTTTTATTAAAAACCTGAAAGGTAAATTAGGAGAAGAAGTTGTTAAAGAAAGATTAGCCATACTCTCTAATCTCGAAATAACGTAGTATACTGGGGTTAATCGTATTTAACCGAAAGATGAAATACCTAACCCCAGAACAAGTTTACAAACAATTTGGCTACCTCCCTAAGACGACGGCAGAATGGGCTGACTTAGGGAAAATAGAATGTATTTCCCTGGGGGACACCGGAGATATCCAGAGTCAGCCTTTATCAAAACAGTTCCAACGGATAAAGAACGGGTTCTTTACGCCCGTGTCAGCACAAAAACCCAGTTGTTAGACCTTGACACACAAATAGAATTTTTAGGTAAAACTTACCCAGGATGTCGAGTCGTCAAGGATGTTGCTAGTGGCATGAACTGGAAGCGGAAAAACTTTCTTAAATTAATGACTCAAGTTGCGGAAAATCAAATCTCTGAAATTGTGGTGGGACACAAGGACAGGTTATGCAGGTTTGGTTTTGACTTCGTTGAGTGGTTTTGCAACCTTCACGGCTGCAAAATTGTTGTGGTGAACAATGCCAAGCTATCATCCCACGAAGAGTTAATGCAGGATTTTATTATCATGCACTGCTTTTCCTCCAAACTTTACTTTCTTCGGGCTTACAAGAAAAAAATAGCCGAAGAGCAAAATATTCATGAAACAAATAGTAGCGAATACGAGTCAATAGGAATATAATAGTAAAAGACGTAGCAAACCAAGTTCATGAAACTCAAAGTTAAAAATCAGTTAACCGTTACGAGAACCGCCATTTTAGGGACTAAAAAACTAAATACGTGGAAATCTAACGAACTTGATTTAATTGCTTTGCGTTTAGGACAACTGCGCTCTGACTTGTGGAATGAGTTCGGCTCTTTAAAGGCTTGGGGCATTTCTAAATTTGAAATTGACAAACAGCTACGCACATCTAAAGACAAGTACCAATTACCTGCTAAGTT
>NZ_JACJPZ010000036.1:0-48780 GCF_014696335.1 Dolichospermum sp. FACHB-1250 | reverse complement strand
CTCTCATTTCTTGCTTTCTGAATAATAAATTTTTTAATCATCTTGAATTCGGACTCCTTAGGAAACTTTACTTTCTCACACCACCCCCCTTTTAATGATATGTATTCTCATTAAGCTTATTTCTCTTTAATTGATCGTTAGTTATTATGTACTACTATCTCTGCTTTTTTGATCTGTGACAGTTCAGGGTGCGGAATGTGGGTTTTATCATTACTGTACTTCATAATACCGGAAACTACTGAGGTACACTTTATGCGGGCAAGATGCCCGCACCACAAGAGTTTTATCATTACTGTACTTCATAATACCGGAAACTGCTGTATAGTCGGCTTGAGCCGACTTTTGCTATTAGACTGGGAATTTATTCCCAGATGAATGATTGCTTGATCATATTGATCATATTGATGTTGGGTAACATAGGTTAACCCAACCTCGACAGTAAATCACTCTTTATCGGAAGAATCTGGATCAATTCAATTCTGATACTTACAGCATTTCCCGGTGTTATGAGGTACATATCTAGCGGGCAAGATGCCCGCACCACAAGAGTTTCATGATTTAACTTTGTACCTCATCAGAGCGGAAAACGCTGTATCTCTTTGAATTACTCCCCTTGAGCATTAATAATTCTCATGGCTTCAAGTTTCCAAACTTCTAGTTCTGGTAATTGTCCACGAAATTTTTTTTCTTCCTGCTCATAGGCATAAAATTCTAGGAAAGTTTGCCATGATTCTCTGGAACTTTGATGATCTCCCTCTGCTGCTTGCACTTGTGCTAGTAAGCAATAAGCTGGAGTATAATTGCTTTCTAATTTCAAACAGATCAGTAAATTTTGTTTTGCTTTGTCAAAACAATTTTCCTGAAAATATGCCCAGCCAAGGTTTTTATACAATGTAACTTCTATGCTTTTATCTCTAACCTTGGGCAAAATTGATTCAATGATCTTCACCGCTGCTGCACTATTTCCTTGCAGAATTTGCAACCTAGCTAAATTATTCGCAGCAGCATCAGCAGCACGATTTTGATATTTACTCGCAATCTGATAGTGGTAACAAGCACCATCTAAATTCTCTAACTTTTCATAAGCTGCTCCTAAATTATAATGAGCCGCTCCATAGTTTGGGTTAAATTCAACTGCTAATTCTAAATAGGATGCTGCAATTGTAAAGTCGTTATTTAGGTAATTTTTATGCCCTATTTCATTTAGAGCTTTCGCAATTTGTTTCCTTTCTTGTTCATGAAACTTGATGCGATTTAGTATCTGTTGCAAATCCTCTGATATGGGCTGATTAAAGGATAACAAATGCAGGATATATTCAGTAATATTTGATTCATTTTCATCCGTCATTATTGTTAATTCTTTTGTCGAGCCAGTTTTACTTTCACTCAGTAATTCCGGTTTGTATTTGGCAAATAATGTCACCAACTCTGACCGTTTATAGCGACGGCTATCAGAAGGCTCATTATTCAGTCCAAATTCCAGACATATTCTTTCAACATATTTTCTTACGGACGATTCTCCAATCTTCATAGATTGAGCTATATCCGCATCTGTTTCGCCCGCTAGTATCTTCCTTAATACGTTTTTGCGTCGTTCTGTGAGATTGTCAAATACGCGCTCAAACTCTTGTTCATTCATTCTTGGTTTAAATTGCATCAGTTTCATATTCACTGCTGTGACTATTTTATTTCAGGGTTAGGTTGTTGATTTTGAGTCATAATTATGACTCGGATGAGAATGAAATCTACGTAAGTGTCAGAGAAATATAAATTTCTGGTTTGGGGTTGACACTTACAAGAAAATATGTCAGATTTATGATTATATTGTATATCACAAAATAAA
Source organism: Dolichospermum sp. FACHB-1250 (assembly GCF_014696335.1). Taxonomy (NCBI): domain Bacteria; kingdom Bacillati; phylum Cyanobacteriota; class Cyanophyceae; order Nostocales; family Aphanizomenonaceae; genus Dolichospermum; species Dolichospermum sp. FACHB-1250. The sequence continues at coordinate 46,937 of NZ_JACJPZ010000036.1, read as the reverse complement.
ATAAATTAAATTTTGTGACATACATGGGGGGGGAAAATGTTTCTATCACGAAAGTCAGTCAGATTCAAGATTCAGTAGAAGTTTTACTAGTATCGCAGATCAACTGGCTTTTGCATAGTCTCTAGCTTGAGATAATTTTCGTGTTTCAAATTGAAAATCAAGGTTGCCTACATCATGAATAAACACAAGTGCTTTTTAGGGTTAGCTATATTAGCTACTTTAGTCACGACTCCTGCTCAAGCGGAGTCAGTTTCTAGGAAAGCGGCCGACTTAATGGCTCAAAATTCTAACTCGACTGATTCAGTAGATCAAAACACTAATAATACTCAACCAGTCAACACCCCAGCATCCACATATAAGAGTAGTGATACTGATTCTAAGCTGTCTGCAAGTAACTATTTCGTAGCAGTTAATACATCGCTTGCTATAGAAAAAAATACTGTTTTTATTCCTCAGAATAGAACTATATCTCAGGATTAATCGGAGCTAGAGCCAAGGATGAATAACTACAGAAGCTGCTAATTTTTTCGATTCTTTTAGAATATATCCTAGTCGGATTATTAATGATAATTAGAGTGAGTATTGTCCTAGAATATCCTCATCAAAAATTAAGCAGACTTTACTCCTAAGTCCTGTAGAGAACTGTCGAAGAAATGTCTTGAGAAGCTGTTTTAAAATCCAAAGTATACATAAACCTCTCTTTACACTAGCATCTTTGATACCATTACCCACTCTATTCTTTCAATATTAAGCCTGTTGTTTAATTGTTAATAAAGATACAGGTAATGAATGGCTTGCTACGGTAATGGTGTATTTTATACCTTACTAAGTTGAAATTTGCTGTATATTTAAAAATCAAAATTCTGATAGTTAACAAAAATTCAAAAAAATAAGAGCAAAAAAATAGTCATGTTAATCAAAAAATAGTTTATGTATTGGGAACTTGGATTTGGATACTCTTAGTAAAGAAGCCGTTATTGATAAATGGCGGGAAAATCCTCAAAAACCATTGCATCGTTTGACAAACAGGAGCAAAATCATGAATCAAAATTTTACTGGGTATAATCCATCCATTAGCAAAAAGATCAAGACCGAGCAAATAGAACAAATAATTAAAGCGATTATAAGCGGAAAATATTCTTGGGCTTGTGTTTTGGTTTTACAATTTGCTGGCTACAACCCTACAGACTATATGCCCTATCGTACATATATCAGATTACTTAAAGATAACCGCTTGCTCGGTAATTCCCAGAAAAATCAGCCACCGGTGGAAAAAGTTGACAGGTTTGATGTCAAATCCTTGACTTTTTTTCAGACAAGAAAAGGGAAAGGTGAAATTTTACAAAAATAATTTATCACCCTCGTCCAGATTTTATTATCTATCCAATCACAATTTATCATCCTCAAATGCAAGAAATTCTCAAAGAAATTGTGTGGCATAAAAAACTGGAAGTTGTACAAATGCAACAAGATATGTCTTGGGCTTCCTTGCAACGTCAGTTAACTGCTGCTCCTACTGTGCGGGACTTTTTGACTGCTTTACAGCAGAGTGTTTATAAACCTAGTTTAATTGCAGAAGTGAGAAAAGTATCCCTTTATCAAGGTGTAATTAGACAAGATTTTGAACCAGTTACTATTGCTCAAGCTTATAAACGTGGAGGAGCATCTTGTATATCTGTTGTTACTGATCAAAAGTTTTTTCAAGGTGGTTTTGATCATTTGCGTGCTATCAGATATCGGGTAGCATTACCTTTACTCTGCAAAGATTTTATCATTGATCCTTGCCAAATTTATTTAGCGCGTTCTGCTGGTGCAGATGCGGTATTATTAATGGCTGCTATTCTTGCGGATAAAGACCTAAAAAACTTTTTACGAGTAATTCACTACTTAGGAATGAATGCCGTAATCCAAGTTCATAATTTAACTGATTTGGATAGAGTTCTCGAATTGGAAGATATACGGATAGTTTCCATTAATAATCAGAATTTAAGTGATTCAACCATCAATATTCACACCACTCAGGAACTATTAGCAGCGAGGAAATCCCAACTGCAAAAGTTAGGAATTTTAGTGATTAGTGAATCAGGAATAGAAACCCCTGATGATTTATCTTTAGTTGCTGAAGCTGGAGTGCAAACAGTAATTATGGGAGAATCTTTATTGAAAGAAAGTGATTTAGAAGTAGCTGTCAGAAATCTACTCCAATCTAAATTTCCCATTCATCATTAGGGTTTGCTAAGAGGTTGTTTTCAAAGCGGTCTAGGGGCGATGATAAATCGCTAATACACAAACTAAGTCCACTTGCGTGGACTATAACAAAGCTTTCCACCAATCACAATTACTAAGATACCATTCTACAGTTAAACGTAAACCTTGAGTAATGGTGACAGATGGATTCCAACCCAATTCTGTTTTTAACTTATTAGCATTAATAGCATATCTTCGATCATGTCCAGGTCTATCCTTAACAAAAGTAATTAATTTTTCCGCTGGATAGACTGGTAAATCTGGTGCTAACTCATTCATAATTTGACATAAATTTTGCACAAGGCTGATATTTTCAACTTCATTATTACCCCCAATATTGTAGTTTTCTCCTGGTTTTCCTTGATGAAGTACCAGATCTAAAGCTTGACAATGATCACCAACATATAACCAATCGCGGACATTTTTTCCATCCCCATAAACAGGTAATTTTTTACCAGTTAGAATATTAATACACATCAAAGGAATTAACTTTTCTGGAAATTGAAAAGCACCATAATTATTAGAGCAATTGGTGATAATTGTGGGTAATTTATAGGTATGATAATAAGCACGAACTAAATGATCACTTCCAGCTTTTGAAGCTGAATATGGACTATTGGGACTATAAGCTGTAGTTTCTGAAAATGCTGGTTCATCTGGGGTGAGACTACCATAAACTTCATCGGTAGAAACATGAAGAAATAGATAATTATGAGGTTGTGTTTTTGCTTCCCAATGTTGACGAAAAGCTTCCAAAAGAGTAAAAGTTCCCAGCACATTAGTTTGGACAAATGCAGCAGGTCCGGTAATTGAACGATCAACGTGAGATTCAGCCGCAAAATGAGCTATAGTATCTATATTTTCCTCTAAAAGTAGTTTTTCAACTAAAGAGCGATCGCATATATCTCCCTGGACAAAGCGGAAATTGTCTTTTGATGCAACCGAGGTCAAATTAGAGAGATTTCCAGCGTAGGTAAGAGCATCTAATACCACTAATCTATCATTTGGATAAGCTTGACACCAATGATGGACAAAATTCGTACCAATAAACCCAGCACCCCCAGTAACCAACAATCGTTTATTCATAAAATTTCCTAATTCCCTTATAAATACTTGCTTTTGACTTTAGCAAAAATTCTCTCTACAAATAATTTTGCTAATTGGATTTTTGTTAAATCTGGAATTTTAGTCGAGTAATTATTTTTATGATCAAAGAAATCATTGATTTCTGCTAAAATTACCTGTAAACGTTGAATAATATTGTCCTTTCTATATTCTGCTAAAACAGTTTCCGATAAAGTTGGTAATGTTGTTGCTTCTAGAACCTGTAAAATCTTGGCTAGATCATATTCTAAAGCATAACCAGCGATTTTATAACAATTAAAGCCCGGATCTAAATAATCAGATAATCCCCCATTGACACTAGAAAAGACGTGACAACCACAAGCTAAGGCTTCCATTGGTTGTAAACCAAATCCTTCACTAACTCCTTGTAATTGCCAATATTCCGCAGAATCATAAAGGTAAATTTTAGCACGATTAAATAAAACTGGTAAATTTTCCACATAACTATCAACAACCAAGACATCACATTTTTTTTTCAAAGCGGGAATTAACGACTTAATTAAATATTGAGAAGACTTCCGAGTTTGGACTAAAACATCAATATCTCGACTTTGATCTAAATTAGTAAATTCCTCACTAATTTGATTTGGTAAATAATAAATCAGAGAATTTGGTGATTTTTGTCCCCAATAACCCAGGGTATTTCTACTAACCGTAATGATCGGAATATTCGCTGGTAGATTCATCTTATAACCGGCACTATGAGCATGATAAATCACATTATACCTTTGCAACTTAGCAGCCAATTTAGCCACATCAAATCCCCAGCTAATCACAAAAATGACATCATCTAAATTTTTGAAAATTTTCTCCTCTAATAAATCATCTAAAAACAACTTACCAGATTCTTTCTGACGATAAGTAACCACTTCAGCAGAGCAAAATTGTCGAACCAAATTAACCGTTTTCAACTCTGCCCAAAGACCACCACAAGCAAAATTACCATCTGTTCCTGGAAGCAAAAAATAAAGCTTTCTCATAATACTAAATATCTAATTTTACATTTTATAAATAAGAGTGTAAGTCAAGAATTTTCTTCTTTCTTCTTGCTTCGTGTTCTTCATTCCTTCTTGGTTCATTAACTCCTAACTCCTAACTCTTAACTCCTATTCCTCCCAAGATACCTTAACAAAATGACCTTCCTTCCCCCAAAAATCACGAGCAATAGTGATATTTTCAACAGCTAAATTAAAAGGAATAGAAGTTGTAATATAACGCTGAGTAAGCATTCCCATATCTGGTGCAAGTTCCGTTGCTGCTGTTGCTGCTAAACCTAAACCAATAAGCTGTTCAATTGGTCGAAATGGTAGTAGAAAAGGTACAGATGCCGCCAAGACTAAATTTAAAAGCATAGTTACAGATAGATTTGTGCCGCAGCGGGGATGTACAGCTAAATCCCATTCTCCACTGATAAGACGATGTTGAGCTAATGTTACTGCGCGTCGTAAATCACTAATATTCACATCACCATAGAGAAAAAATCCCTGTTCGGTAGACAGGCCACCTAATAATTGATCATCTAATTGTACATTAGTAGTTATTCCTAATCGAGAATAGGAGTTTTTAGTTTCTCCTAATACCCAAACAGTAGCGTGTTCTAAAGCGTGAACTTGACGTAAAAGCAGGATTTCCTTCAACCCAGGGACAAAATATAGCAGTTGGAGTAAATCAGTGTCTTGACTGGGGTGAGGTGGGAGAAAATCAAAGCTAAAGGTAGAAGATTTGCCAAAATCAGAAGTATTCATCATCGAGTAATCTGAGTTTTTTTTTAGGACATTGACGGGACTGAATCCCACTTTGCAAAGGTGATAATCTATTGTAGATTCTGCCCGCCAATGTTATATTTAACTATCTCTACTTACTTATTTAATAGCTAACAATTCCACATCAAAAAGTAAAGTAGAGTGGGGGGGAATTACGTTACCAGCACCTCGCGCACCATAACCTAATTCTGAAGGGATGATTAATTGACGACGGCCACCTACTTTCATGGTGCTTAGTCCTTCGTCCCAACCTTTAATTACCTGTCCTATACCGATTTTAAAGCTAAAGGGTTGATTGCGATCGCGTGAGCTATCAAATTTAGTCCCATCTTCTAAAGTGCCAGTATAGTGAACTACAACGGTTTGTCCTGGTTGGGGAGTTGCACCAGTTCCCGCTTCTAGTTCAACATATTTTAGCCCAGAAGGGGTAGTAACAGCATTGGCTGGGGACATAGTATTTTTCGCTCCTGGAGTATTGTTTTCTTGAATGATAGTGGTGGTTGGTTGTGTTGAAGGCGATGCATTACCGATTGCAGCATTTTTTTGACCGCTAATTTGAGTAAATACTAAAACGCCAACACATACCAGCATTAACACCACACTGAGGAAAATTCCTTTCAAAATCAGCCCTCTCTGTTTTAATTACTGGTAATCAGATTACCGACAGAACACAAATTAGTGTAAATCACAAAGGACATTTTAGCGCCACAGTTTATTTTCCAAGTCCCGAACTTGACGCTCTAACCTGTCAATTCTACCCCGTAATTCGTCCACTTCTGACTGACGCGCAACTCCCAAATCCTGCATTACATTTCGCACTTGTCGTTGCATTTGCTCATCCCAACCGCCTTGTTCGGACTTTAACTGATGAACAAGATCATCCATGACGGCCTTAGCTTGATCAGGATTGAGTTTACCATCCTTTACCAGTTCATCACTAACTTGCTTAAGTTTATCTGCAACTAAAGAAGTTGTGCCAATACCCAACATCATTAGCTGTTCCAACCAATTGTTACTATCCATACTCCCTTCCTCTGACTTATTGCTAAATGAACTAACGGTTTGGAATTAACCAGGCCATGCTAAAAGCTTAGTAATTCTAGCCTACACATTTATTTTCGCAAATTTAGCAGCAGCAGCAATTAGGAGGATAAATACACAAGTCTCATTTTTAATTTTCTGTCCACCCGTGCATTGGTGCTACAGCTTTAGTTACTAACTCAATCATATCTGGGGGAGCTTCCGAAAGCATAACACTAGGATAAACAGCAGTTCCCCAATGAGGATGTACAAGGACATGGCATTTATTTTCAATTGCGGGATATTTTAGTAAGGCTTGTGCTGCTGCTGTATCATCATGGGGAAATAAACCGGAATGAGATAGTAATGGATAACCTGTGCGGGGATCTATCAAGTCCGTTAAATATCCGCGATCGCGCAAATTAAATGCTACATCGCAACCAAACCGCATAAATTTTTCCCGCAGTTTTTCTTTTTCTTTCTCCGTTTCTGCGGTCATTTCCTCCAGAGGATATCGTGATTGTTGCAAGACAAGCACCACCCACAAAAACTGTTGTTGTTTCCAGTCTGGTAATATCTGTTCACAGTTGGCACAGATATATGGACTGGGAGTATGAATCGAAATCTCTACAGCTTGTCCTGTTTTGCCAACTAAATGAATAGGACAGCTAGGTTGGGAAATACAAACTTTTGGAGAATACACCACATTAATTTGGGTTTATAAAAGTTTTTTAATTTATCTTTGCTAAAAATGATAACTCCTAAATCTACAGATAAATCATCTATTTTTGCGAATAAGTAGAAGACGACAATTATTTATTTTCCTATTTCTCTGATTTCTCAGTTTGAACATGAGTAATTTATTTTCATACCCATTTTAACTAATTTATACCAAAATCACAGGTCACGGCTGAGATTTTGGTCTCAATACATAATATAATGTTCATTTGATACTTGTTACTTGTATAACTGCAAACCCCACTCCTGACACGGAGATTGGGGTGCTGGGAAATCGTCATTAATTCACCCCTTTTTTTGAGACTGGGGAAAAATCAATGATCATGGCAACAATAATAGATAAAGGAACATGAAAAAAATAATCCCGTTGAAATTGTTCTTCTTTGACTGCTGCTAAAAATTGGTTAATCAGATGATCAGTAGGTTTTTGATCATATATAGAATCCCAGATTATTTGTAAATAATCATCTTTAATTTTGACAATAAACCCTAAATATTTTAAAGCTTGAAATCCTAAATATAGGCTTTGTTTACTAATACCCAGTCTGGCTAAGATTTGCATACAACTAACAGATTTATTTGTGCGACTCAGATATTTAGCAATACCTACCAAATTTAACCAAATATCTCTGGGTTCTTGATTATGGGTTTTTCTCCAAGCAATAACTAATTGTTGTTGATGATCAAGAGATTTTTTGAACCATAACCGTAAATCCTCCCAATTAGTAGGACAATCTTTCATAATTAATAATGATTTTTTATCTGTCATTTCCTGTAAATTTTCCAGATTTCTCGCGTCTAAAATTGCAGGAAAATTATGATTTTTTATTTCATATTCAACATGAGAACGAACCGCAATTAATCTAATTTCATAGCGTTTTTTAAAACTATTAAAATCAATTTCTGCAATACAATCACATCTACCAATAGGTAATTCTTCTTTATAATGTCCCCACCAAATACCTGGAAAAGCATTATTAGTAGAATCATCTCGAATACTAAAATCTGTTTTAATATATTGTACTTTCTTGCCTTGCAAATCCTGTTGATTTTTATGCCAAGAATTTTCAAACCAACAATTTTTAATTAATAATTTGGGAATAGGATTTCCCATACCACAAGGTTCTAAAAGTTTTAGTTCTAAAAATAAATCTTTACCTAAATCTGCAACTGTCACTACTAAATCAGCTTCTACCGTTACAGTCAGATTAATTCCTCCTAAAGATTGCCGTAATTTCTGATTAATTGCGGCCGTAAATAAAGGGATATTTTCTACTAATAAACTCAAACCTGCTGCGAAAGGATGTCCACCAAAACGATGTAATAAATGGGCTTGTTCTTGAACTAATTGATATAAATCAATGTTATTCACAGAACGTGCCGAACCTCGCGCTATAAATTGGCTAGAATCTGCCTCGCTTTCCTTTCCTTCTGTGCTTAACAAAATTGTCGGACGACCTGTTTCCTGGGCTATTTGTCCAGCCACCAGACCTAAAACTCCAGCAGACCATTGAGAATCTTCTAAAACAATAACACTAGTAGTTGATAAGTCTAATTGTGCGAGTTTTTTAGTAACTTGTGCTTGGACATCTTTTTGTAAAGACTTGCGACGGGAATTAGCTAATTCCGTTTCTTCTGCAAGTTTTTGACAACGTTCAATATCTTTACTCGTCAATAATTCCACACAAAAACTAGCGTCACCATGAATGCGACTAATAGCATTAATTCGCGGTCCCAAACCAAAGGAAATATCTGTAGGGCGATCGCCATTTTTCTGGCATAATTCTAGTAATTTACCCACTCCTGGCCTTCTTCTGTCCGTTGGTAATTTTTGATAATCTGTGTGTAATTGTTTAATTCCCAATTGTGCTAAATAACGACAATCTCCACTTAATTGCACCAAATCTGCAATTAATCCTATTGCTACTAAATCTAATAAATCAGTTAAGGGATTTTCGGCAATATCTGGTAAACTTGCATATAAAGCCTCCACCAATTTATAAGCAACCGCGACACCAGAAAGATGAAACAAAGGATGTTCCTGTGGTAAATAACGAGGATTGATAATTGCGACTACTGGAGGACGTTCTGAAGGTAATGTATGATGGTCTGTAATAATAACATCTATCCCTAAACTTTGGGCATAAATAACTTCTGAAATATTCGTACTTCCCGTATCACAAGTAACAATTAACTTACAACCTGCCTTGGCTAAAATATCAATTCCCGACTTATTTAAACCATGAGATTCTGTGAAACGATTGGGAATATAATAACTTAATTGACGATGTTGTAGAAAAAATTCACCCAAACCATCCCATAATACCGCAGTGGAAGTAATTCCGTCCGCATCAAAATCTCCCCAAATAGCAATTTTTTCTCCTTTTTTTCCCGCAGTTATTAACCGTTGCACAGCCAAATTTATTTCCTGTCCAAATTCCCGAAAATCAGCACTTTGATAACCTTGATAATCAATAAAAGCCGCCAATTTTTCCTCAGATTTAATATCCCGTTGCCAAAATAATTGAGCAGCAAAATTACCATTTATTCCCGGTGCGGAGCGTTTCACCAATTCAATAAACCAACCAGGGGGTTTTTCCGTTGTTTTTAAAATCCATTCCATTTTGGTGCTAAGATGCAAATAAGAATTAAGTATTAAATTAAGTATTAAATTAAGTTTAAAGTGATACTTCTGCAATATTTTCTAAGTTAGGAAAATGCTGGTTAATATTCATAGTTATTTCCTTGTTTTTTTGACGGTGACAACGCACAGCAAATTGACAAGATTCACAGATTTGATCAGATTCTTGAAGCGGTAATGGTGTATTATCTTCATAATCTTTGACCCATTTTGTCAGGTTGTTTAATAATTGATTCAATTCCTGTGCTGTTTTTCGATGTTGTTGTGCATTATAAGTGAATTTGATATTTTTAGTTTGCCTTTTTGATTGTACAAACCAGTAAGTCATGGAAATATTTTCTGATAGATAGTTACTAGTTTCTGCTAATATATACATATACAGTTTTGTTTGCCAATTTTGGGCTAATATTTCTGGTTTTGGTGGTTGGGGATAGGTTTTCCAGTCGAGAATTTGGGCTTGATTTTCATCAGTAATTAATAAATCATAAATAACTGTGAGTAGGTAGTCTCCAATTTGCAAAGTTCGATAATGTTCACTTTCTCGAAAAGTTTGATTATGATGATTATTAATATTAGTTGTAAATATTTCCGGGGCAATTTTCGTAAAATCAGTCATCCAATTTTGTAATTGAGGATTTGCGTTTAACAAATTATCAATGGATAAACCCATTTCTCGCTGCTGCATAAGTAAGTGGAAACGACTACCCAAAATTTGATATTCTTCCTTTTGAGGGTCTATGGGTGTGTTAAGTTGTTCTAAATAGCTATATTGGAATTTGCGAGGACAAACTGTGAGTAAATTCAAATGTCCTTGGGAAAGACGGAATATAAAAGTAGAAGTTTTTAGCATGATTCTTTTGTTATGTATTATGGGGTTGAATATTACTTATTACTTAGTTTGAAAAATATTCTGCACCATTTTCTTCTCCACCCTATTAGCAGCAGCATCTAATTCTATCACCTCACTATCAGTCAAAAACCAACCTAAAGCCCCGATATTCTCTTTTGCTTGTTCCACATTTTTAGCCCCAGGAATAGGAATTGTGCCTTTACTAATACACCAATTAATAGCCACTTGAGACATAGTTTTATCTCTCATATTTGCTATTTCTTGCAAACAGCCCAAAAGCGGTTTCATTCCTGGTAATAACTGCTTGCATAAAAATCCCCGAATACCTTTAGGAAAACTCCCATTTTCTGAAAACTTACCTGTTAATAAACCCAACCCTAAAGGACTATAAGCAATTAATCTAATTCCCAAATCATCACAAACTTCCTTTAAACCTAATTCCGTGACTGGATAAGTAGATAAAAGTGAATATTGTACCTGCAAAGTTTTAATAGGTATTCCTCTTTCCTGAAATCTTTTATGCACCCATTTAAGTCTTTTTGTGCCATAATTAGACAAACCCACACCTTTAACTGAACCTTGCTCATATAAATCTGCTAAACCATCTAATAAACCCACTTCTTGCCAAGGTGCATAATTAGCTGTAGACCAGTGCATTTGCACCAAATCAACATTTTTACCTAATCTTTTTGCCGAGCTATGACAAGCTGATATAATCGAGTTTCTAGTCCACCTCCAAGGGTATGCAGCCAACTTAGTCGCAATGCAAATATTCTCTTTATTTATTCCTGGATATGCTTGGGAAAATCTGCCTAAAAGTAACTCACTGCGTCCTTTTAATTTGCCAGTACCGTAGGAATCACCTGTATCAAATAATGTGACACCACTGCTAACACAGAGATTAAATACCTCTTGCAACTGGTTATCCATGCTCTGATTATATCCCCAAAGTAATTGATTTCCCCAAGCCCAAGTTCCGCAACCCATGGGAGGTAGATTTAGTAAATAGTCGGTTTGCATAATTTAATTAAGATAGGAAAATTTTTGTATTTATTATAAAACTAATTATTCACGAATCACGCCAATTTTTTACACAGTAAATTTTTATTTTAATTTAGTATAAAATTCTGACAGATCCGAAAATAAAAAACCAATGACCATTATTATTTGTCCGGGAATTCATGCACCAGAATTAACTAAAAGTTTTATCCAAGAGTGCTTAAATAAAGACCAAGAAAGTTTGGATATGGGAAAGCCCACAGATATACTAATTTTTCCGGGAGAAGGTTATTTAACTTTATCAACATTTCATATTTTACATTTTTTGCGCGATCGCCTCCGTGATAAACTAGAATCTCCTCTTATATTCTTATGCTTTAGTGCTGGTGTAATTGGGGGTATAGGTGCCGCTACAGGGTGGCAACTTTTGGGAGGTCACGTTCAGGCTTTTATTGCCATTGACGGTTGGGGAGTCCCTCTAGGGGGCAACTTTCCCATTCATCGTTTAAGTCATGATCATTACACCCATTGGACTTCAGCTTATCTCGGTATAAGAGAAAATAACTTTTACGCAGATCCAGCAGTTGACCATCTATCAATGTGGCACTCCCCCCAAACAGTCCCAGGGAAATGGGTAAACCCCCCCGCTGGGTTCTCTCCACCCAAAAACTACCTTACCGCCTCTGAATTTCTCAATTTCATATTACAACAGTATCACAATAAATAGTGATTATTTGAGGAATTACGAAAAATGCGACCGAAGAGCTTATTGTTAATCAAGAGTAATTCATCTGGACATATCCCTTTTTTTTGCCCATAGCCTTGATTATGTTATGCGTAATTACATCAATTGTTCTCCAAATTTAAGTATCTAATGCTGCCCACTAAATCTACTACTATTAATCACGGATTTGCCGCACTGGTAAAAAATAGGGGCTTTATGCTCCTGTGGATTGGGCAACTGATTTCCCAATTGGCAGATAAGGTATTCTTTGTATTAATGATTGCCTTACTCAAACTCTATTTGCCCGTTAATGGTGGAGGAGAAGACGGACGTTTTTATTTGTATATGGCATTTACCGTCCCTGCCATGTTGTTTGGTTCTGCTGGTGGTATTATCGTTGACCGTGTACCAAAAAAACTGATTATGGTCGCTTCAGATGCGGTGCGTGGGGTGTTAATGCTCTTAATTCCCTTCCTACCGCGAGAATTTGCCATTCTCCTATTCTTCACCTTTTCTATCTCCACCGTTACCCAGTTTTTTGCCCCCGCAGAACAGGCTGCTATTCCGCTTTTGGTCAAAAAAGAAGGTTTAATGGCTGCCAATGCCCTATTCAGCAGCACAATGATGGCTGCGTTAATTATTGGCAATGCCGTGGCCACTCCTATGTTAAATTGGTTTGAAAGTTTTAACAAGGGTTTTGGTAAAGAATTGGTAGTTGGCTGCTTATACCTGCTTTCTGCCCTGATCATGATGCCCATTCATTTTCGAGAACACAGACCTAACCAGGAAACAGCCCCAATTAATCCCTGGGCTGAATTTATGTTAGGACTACGCTATCTCAAACAAAATCGGCTGGTATGGAATGCTATGCTGCAAATTGTCACCTTATACTGCGTATTTGCCGCCCTGATAGAATTAGCCATTGGCATGGCAGCCAGGTTACATTTAGCACCGGAAGAATTTAGCTCTTTTGTGGCTGCCGCTGGGGTGGGTATGGTTATAGGTGCGGCTATTTTAGGGCATTTCGGCCATCGTTTACATCATAAACCCTTGCCTTTAATTGGGTTTATAATTATGGCATTCTCTTTAGGCTTATTCATTTTTATTGACAACCAACCCTTAGCATTAGGACTGTGTATTTTCTTAGGTGTAGGTGCTGCTTTTGTTAACGTGCCAATGCAAACCTTAATTCAACAACAAACACCACCAGAAATGCACGGTAAGGTCTTTGGCTTTCAAAATCATGCCATTAATATCGCCCTGACCGCACCTCTATTAATTACAACCAAGTTAGTTAATGCCTTTGGTTTATCTGTTGTATTATTGGGAATGAGTGTAGTTGTGGGAGCTATCGGTATCTGGTCCTGGCAAAATACTCGCAAAGTATTGCAAGATGTAATCTAAAGTTGTACAATCTTAATCTATTCTCATCGCATCTCAATTTATGATCTGTGAGAATTTTTAAATTAAAATCAAGTCTTAAATACAAAATCTAAGCGTTAATTTTAGTTATACCTTGAGGCCTAAACCGTGCTTTCGTCTTCTTCAATCAGCCCCCCAAAATCTGAAAATCACAACCAGTCTCCTGTCTCCCCAAATTCCCCAGTTTACCCCCAACGGACTTCTGGAGGTTTCGCGCTCATAGATAGTCTTATTCGTCATGGTGTTGAGCATATTTTTGGTTATCCCGGTGGCGCAATTCTACCTATTTATGATGACCTCTATAAAATAGAAGCAGCGGGTACTATTAAGCACATCTTGGTCAGACACGAACAAGGAGCATCCCACGCGGCTGATGGTTACGCCCGTGCTACTGGTAAGGTAGGAGTATGTTTTGGTACTTCTGGACCAGGGGCAACCAACTTAGTGACAGGTATCGCTACAGCTTACATGGATTCTATACCCATGATTGTAGTCACAGGACAAGTACCACGAGCCGCAATTGGTACAGATGCTTTTCAGGAAACAGATATTTATGGGATTACTTTACCCATTGTTAAGCATTCTTACGTAGTCCGCGATGCTAAAGATATGGCGCGGATTGTAGCTGAAGCTTTCCACATTGCCAGCACAGGTAGACCGGGACCTGTTTTAATTGATGTGCCAAAAGATGTAGCGTTAGAAGAATTTGATTATGTTCCTGTAGCACCAGGTTCGATTAAATTACCGGGTTATCGTCCCACAGTCAAGGGAAATCCCCGCCAAATTAATGCCGCCATTCAATTAATTCGAGAAAGTCGTCGCCCTTTGTTGTATGTTGGAGGAGGAGCGATCGCTGCCAATGCCCACGAAGAAGTTAAAGAACTGGCAGAATTATTTAATATCCCCGTCACCACTACCTTAATGGGTATCGGTGCATTTGATGAACATCATCCCCTCTCCTTAGGAATGTTGGGAATGCACGGCACGGCCTACGCAAATTTTGCTGTTACAGATTGTGATTTATTAATTTGCGTTGGTGCGAGATTTGATGACCGAGTTACAGGTAAATTAGACGAATTTGCCTCTTTAGCCAAAGTCATTCACATTGATATTGACCCCGCAGAAGTCGGTAAAAACCGCGTTCCCGAAGTCCCCATTGTGGGGGATGTTAAAAACGTCTTAAAAGACTTATTACGGCGATGTCAAGACGCAAATAGGAAAGCCACACCTAACCAAAATCAAGAATGGTTAAACCTAATTAACCGTTGGCGACAAGATTACCCTTTAATTGTCCCCCATCACGCCGATAGTATTTCTCCCCAAGAAGTAATTGTCGAAGTTGGTAGCCAAGCCCCTAACGCATTTTATACCACAGATGTCGGTCAACATCAAATGTGGGCAGCCCAATTCCTCAAAAATGGTCCAAGACGCTGGATTTCTAGTGCCGGTTTAGGCACAATGGGGTTTGGTGTCCCTGCGGCCATGGGTGTGAAGGTGGCATTCCCGGACGAACAAGTGATCTGTATTAGTGGTGATGCCAGTTTCCAAATGTGTTTACAAGAATTGGGGACTTTAGCACAATATGGAATTAATGTCAAGACCCTAATTTTAAATAACGGTTGGCAGGGAATGGTGCGACAATGGCAAGAAGCCTTCTATGGTCAACGTTATTCGTCTTCCAACATGGAAGTAGGAATGCCTGATATTGAGCTTTTAGCCCAGGCTTATGGGATCAAGGGGATGGTAATTAGTCAGCGGGAAGAGTTGGCAGATAAAATTGCCGAAATGCTGGCACACAATGGACCTGTCATTGTCAATGTTCATGTAACCAGAGATGAAAACTGCTATCCCATGGTAGCCCCTGGTAAGAATAACTCCCAAATGGTTGGTTTACCTCAACAAACACCAAAAACCGCTGTGGAATCAATTTCTTGCAGCAATTGTGGTACACAAAACCAAGCTAATCATAATTTCTGTTCTGAGTGCGGGACTAAATTGTAATTAGATAAATTGTAATTAGATTTTATAGAACGGTAAAGCACATTGCGCTTTACCCTGTTCTAGTCCTGACAAGTAGAAAATTATCTGCGGTGAACTTCCCTATTCCTGTACATAACTAGGACGGGAAGTGGTGGTTAATAGACTCTAGACATATTTTGCCTAAGTTCTAATTGGGCAGCTTTTCATGTATTGAATGGATCTTCTAATATATAAGAGAATAATTGCTGTAATTTTATAGATGTAGGTTGGGTTAACCTAAGCAAACCTAACATTATCAAAGTTTTTGTTGGGTTGCACTAGCGATTAAGCAAACACACAGTTTTTTATCATCTGTGGTAAATGTCTTTTAAATTAATATTATGAATATAACATGAATCAAATTTATACAACGGATGTGTTAGTTGTCGGTGGTGGCACAGGTGGAACTGTGGCCGCTATCCAAGCAGCGCGGAAAGGTGTAAAAACCATCCTAGTGAGTGAATTTGCCTGGTTAGGAGGAATGCTTACCTCTGCGGGGGTATCTGCACCCGACGGCAACGAATTACAAGCCTTTCAAACAGGTTTATGGGGTGCTTTTTTACAAGAATTGCAACATAGGCAACCAGGAGGATTAGATCATAGTTGGGTCAGCTTTTTTAGTTATGATCCGCGCATAGGTGCAGAAATATTTGCCGACTGGGTGCGAGAATTACCTAATCTTCAATGGATTTCCAGAAAAGTTCCTTTAGAGGTTTTGCGAACAAAGGACTGTATTACAGGTGTACGCTTTGCTGACTTCACCGTCAACGCCAAAATTATTCTTGACGGCACAGAATTAGGAGATTTATTAGCTTTAGGAGAAATACCATTACGTTGGGGTTGGGAATTACAGTCAGAATGGGGAGAACCCAGCGCACCCGCAAATTTTAACTCCCTGACCCAAACCTATCCAGTGCAAGCACCCACTTGGGTAGTAGTAATGCAAGATTTTGGGAACAATATCGCCCCAGAAATTTCTCCAGCCCCTAACTATGATCCATCCCAGTTTACAGGAGCTTGGGATGACTATGGTCCAGAAAAATTTTTGAACTATGGACGCTTGCCCGGCAGTCGATTTATGATTAATTGGCCTATTGCGGGCAACGACTACTGCCAAAATGCCAATCGGTTGCTAGATGCAGGGGTGAAAAAGCAGGAATTTGTGCGAGAATGTTGCTGGCACAGTCAGAATTTCGCTCATTTCATTCAAACTCAGTTTGGTAGGCGTTACGGATTAGCTGCAAACCTTTTTCCTCATGCTAATTCCGCTTTTGCCCTTCATCCCTATTATCGGGAAAGTCGCCGCTTAGTAGGCTTAACAACTGTTTGTGAACAAGATATTCTGCCTTTAGCTAACAGTAAAACCGCACCACCATTTCATGATGCCATCGCTGTCGCTAACTATGCCAACGATCACCATTATCCAGGTGTTGAGTTTTTATTGCAACCTAAATCTATCCGTTGGGGTGGAAGATGGACAGGAACACCCTTTACTATCCCCTATTCCGCGCTCATCCCCGCCAATACAGATGGTTTTCTGGTTTGCGAAAAGAACATTTCCGTTTCCCATATTGCTAATGGGGCCACCAGACTCCAACCTGTGGTCATGGGAATTGGTCAAGCCGCCGGTATGGCAGCTGCTATGAGTGTTGTGCTAGGATGTCAGCCCAGAGATTTACCAGTGAAGAGTTTGCAGGCTGCATTATTGACGGATGACTATGCACCAGTCTTAATTGTTCCCCTGTTTAACTTATCAACTGATCATCCTGATTGGTTACACTGGCAAACTTATTATTTAGACCACCCAGAAGCTTATCCTGCTGATGGTAATTGTCCTTGTATTTTGGACCAGACCGATAATAAATTCAACCTCAACTGCTTTACAGGGAAATTTAAACGGCTGGACGAGCAAAACTACCAATTCAATATCACAGAAAAAACCAATTTAACGACGACAAATTGGCAGCTTGTGGCATTGCGATCGCATATAGACCAGCAATTACAAACTCTTCCCTCAGCAAAAATACTCAAGATTTGGGGGCGGCCAAATCCCTCTGGGAATTGGTTACTTGTTGAGCATCTTGAAGAAGTATAAAATTAACTTTTATTCAGTAAAATACAATACTTTTTTGCAAATTTTCCGGATAGACATATAAATATCAAGGATTAATGAAGTAGAGAGTTCTAAAATAGACATCTACTATGCGTGCTGCCATTTCACTTTTAGTATCGAGTCTGGTATTTGGCTCCTTAGCTTTTAACTGCGAAGCAGTACAGACTCGTTTTTCCACTCTGTCTAGGCTCAAGTCCGATTACCAGCCTTCACCTTTGACCAACGAGAGTTTCACTTTTGGTGAAACGAAGTTCAACCTGGCTGATAACTCTAAACCTAGTCCTAATGACCCACAAACGCCCAATCCTCATCGAGGTAGTGGTCGCAGAAGTCTAGATGGATAACTGGGAGTATTGTCAGTTCTGTTATTTAACAGGTAGTTAGATATTAATACCTGCCAACGATCAAGATGATATTACCGGATTATCAGACAATTAATTCTGCCTACCACTTCTTGTATTGAGACGACATAGACATTTACAGCACTACACTTGTGGGATTCTATCGTCGATAAGTTTCTCTTGTACTGACACTAGATATAGCTAGTTACAAGCACTATATCTTTGATCAGTTATATAGCTCTTCAGCACCTAAGCTATAAGTATTTCAATTTCTCTGCTAAAAACATAGACAGTTACAGCACTTCATATCGACAGAAAATTGTTCACTATTTCATCAAAACATCCGGTAATTACTTACCCTCTTAACCTGTATTCCTCTTAATCAGGAATATAGTTAATCCTTGTCTCTTACAAGAATGTCTCATTAACTTTAGTTTTTGTCCAGCACCACAGGCAACATCTAGACTCGAGAGTTGTACTTGGTGCATAAGGTTAAAAGCTATCAGTCGTGAAAGGAGACATTCCCCTCAAGTGATGGATAGATCAAGTTATTTTGTCGAGCTTACTAACTCGCCTGAATTTTGACAGCCAAAAAAATGGAAAATGTAAATCATTCATCAAAATCTTTACCTGTTAACCGGGGCGCATAGTTTATTTTATGGCAATACTTGTAATAGTCGCCCTTTTAGCCTTCTATATGGCCTGGAATCTGGGTGCAAATGATGTCGCTAATGCCATGGGAACTTCTGTGGGTTCTAAAGCGATTACACTCACACAGGCAATCATTATGGCTGGGGTGTTAGAGTTTCTTGGTGCTGTCTTATTTGGACAAGAGGTAACATCTACCTTGGGAACAAAAATTGCTGATCCAGCTTTATTTGCTACGACACCACAAACTTTAGTCATGGGCATGATCTCGGTACTCCTGTCGGGTGGAATATGGCTACAAGTTGCCACATCCAGGGGTTTACCTGTATCGTCGTCTCATGCCATTGTCGGGGCGATCGCTGGCTTTAGTTGGGTATCATTAGGAATAGAGGCAATAGATTGGTCGTCTGTCGGTTTAATTACCATTGGCTGGATTTTAACACCCATAATTAGTGGTGCAATCTCCGCTGGTTTATATGGTCTAATTCGACACTGGATTTTTAATCAACTTCATCCCCTGTCCCAGTTACAAGAATGGACTCCCTGGTTAAGTACATTGCTATTGAGTATATTTGGTGTTATTGTTCTCCCCACAATTACTCAACCTTTCAGCCAGTTTTTACTTACAGAGAGAAAATTGAATATTCCTCCTCACGATATTACCCTATTCATCACTGGAATGGCTGCAATAGCCCTGACTTTGATCAGTTGGCGAGAATTAGCAAATAGTCAAATTGACAATCAAATTCAAGGTTTATTTGCCAAATTTCAAGTTATCAGTGCTTGCTTTGTCGCATTTGCTCACGGTTCTAACGATGTTGGTAATGCGATCGCTCCCCTGGCAGTAATTTACTACATCAATCAACAAGGTAAAGTCCCTAATGATCAACTCACTATTCCCCTTTGGATTCTGCTTTTAGGTGCTGTGGGAATTGTGGCAGGTTTAGCAGTTTGGGGAGAAAAAGTTATTACCACCATTGGCAAAAATATTATTTCCTTAGAACCTAGCAGTGGATTTTGCGCCGAACTGGCCACAGCAATGACAATTTTACTAGCTTCCCGTTTAGGTTTACCCGTTTCCACTTCCCACGCCCTTGTCGGTGGAGTTGTCGGTATTGGACTGGTACAAAATCTTCAAGCTATCAAACTTTCCACTATCCAAAATATTGCCGCCGCCTGGTTAATTACAGTCCCCATCAGCGCCGCCATGAGCGCTATTATCTTCACTATCGCTAATAGATAATAGATAATAGGTAATAAGTAATAAGTTAATAAATAGGAAAATTCTTCCTCCTCGACTTCAGACCCCACCTGTAAATTCTTGAATTTTGCCACACCCTCTGGAAAAGAGAGAAGATTTTTCCACAATTTCTGCCCATTAATCACTATAATTAAAAGGAATAGACACATATCAGACACTCTTTTAGCTAAGAGATGCCGACCTGTTCACAACTATAATTCCGTAATCATAAGATGGGTACTAATCTTGTATAAGTTAAGTAAATTTATAAATCTAGTGAAATTGTTCAGTTTC
Source organism: Dolichospermum sp. FACHB-1250 (assembly GCF_014696335.1). Classification (NCBI taxonomy): domain Bacteria; kingdom Bacillati; phylum Cyanobacteriota; class Cyanophyceae; order Nostocales; family Aphanizomenonaceae; genus Dolichospermum; species Dolichospermum sp. FACHB-1250. Next base: position 26,753 of record NZ_JACJPZ010000036.1, on the reverse strand, counting down.
CTCTATTTTCTGAAGGAAACTTAATATAAGTGTTGATTCGGTATTCGGAGCAGCTACTTAATCATCAAGGTGTTAGAGGCTAGAAACTGATGGGGCGATTTGAGAAGCGACCAGAAAACCCACGCATTAGAGGTGAGCTATCCAGAGCCGCAGAAAATGCTCTGTGGGATGTAGTTGAGGATTTAGAAAATCTTCAACAAAATCTCTTGAGGACGTTACAGGAAGATGTAAAACGGCTAGAAGCGGAAAAAAACCGATTATCTCAAGATATTCAAAAATTAATTGAGGAAAAAGAACAGTTACAGCAATCACGACAAATTACTGAACAGCAGGTGTTAATTCGTCAGTTAGCAGAAGTTTTAGCTAAACACATCTCTTCCCAATTACAATCCTCATTGAAAACTTTAGCTACGCAAACCCTAGAGCATAACCCCTCTAACCAACTTTCACTTAAAAATACTCAATTTAATGATAGTGCAGTTAATGAGAACGGACAGAATGTTAGTACCATGATAGACAGTCTTGATCATACTGTCACTAATGCCTTTAGTTCACTATCACAAGAACTCAAAAACTATCAAAGTGATCTTTCTCAACAGTTGGCGCGGATGTATAGTCAACAGCAGCAAGGAGAAACAATATTAGCAGAGTTTGTTAACAGGCTACGCAATGAACTAGAAAAAAATAGAGACACAAACTCTCTAAATATAGCCATGGGAGGCGCGCCAACAGTTTTACAATTGGCTGATAGTCTACGTGGCGAAACCATAACTCATCAAAATGGTAATGGGGAAAAATCTACAAAAAAAATCATTATTGAACCGGTTGCTTTGATTCCTCATGAATTACCACAGGGTGATTCTACATCAGCAGCAACAATCGCTATATTATCTCCATCGGCAGCGAAAAACCCTGAAACCGGTTCTTTGATAAATCCAGATTTACCAACTACTTCACCAGAAGATGAAAACCCTGAAACCGGTTCTTTGATAAATCCAGATTTACCAACCACTTCACCAGAAGATGAAAACCCTGAAACCGGTTCTTTGATAAATCCAGATTTACCAACTACTTCACCAGAAGATGAAAACCCTGAAACCGGTTCTTTGATAAATCCAGATTTACCAACTACTTCACCAGAAGATGAAAACCCTGAAACCGTTTCTTTGATAAATCCAGATTTACCAACTACTTCACCAGAAGATGAAAACCCTGAACTTACTGCTGTCTTGACTTCTAAAGTATTAACAGCACCAGCACTAGGAAATACACCACCTGAACTTAGTTCTGTCTTAACTGCTAATTTATCAACCAGACGACCTCCTGCACCAAAATTAAGGCGGGAAATAACACCCAAACAACAAACAACTCCGAGACAACAAAGACAACGAACATCTCCCAACTCGTCAGAGTTGCAGATAGGTTTTTTCTTGATTTCCTTGTATACAGTGGTTTCGTCTCTTTACAATGTGGCCATTAAGGCAATCTTCTTTACGGGTTCTAATTTTAATTCTTCGGGAGGATTGGAAACACAGCAGTTGATCTTGCCTACATTGGGTAATATTTTCTTAATTTTAATGCTACGTTTATTAGTGGTTGTGCCATTAATGTTATTGCTGTCGCCTATATTACATCCCCCAATTTGGCAAGACTTAGAAAATTTATTTGCTTCCTTACGGGGGAAAGCAATTCCCAGCCAGAACAACACTAAACAGGCTTTATTTTTATCAGTAATTAGCGGTTTCTTGTTATTTTTATCGCAGGTACTTGTTTATCTGGCTATTGGTGAAGTAACCACGTCCATGGCGATCGCTCTTTTCTTTATCTATCCGGTTATGAGTGTTTTTCTGTCGTGGTTTTTGTTTCAGGAGCGTCCTAATTTATTTATCACTGGTGCAATGGCGGCAATTTTCGCTGGTGAATTGTTAATTTTGGGTGGTCAGGTAGTGGTGAACAATACCTCATTAGGAAGCACTACAGCCATTCTATCCGGGCTAGTATTTGCAATTTACGTCATTGTTACTAGAATATGCGCCACCAAACTCAAATTACATCCCGTATCTTTGACACTAATTAACTTTACTACCATGCTGTTATTAAGTTTTACGTGCTTAATCATACCTTTACCAAGTAATTTAGGTTTAGTAATTAACTCATCTAATGTACTCGAACTGGTTTTAAGTGCTTTTATATTAGGTGTTTTAACCTTGTGCGGTTACTTATTCAATAATTTTGGCATTCGTAAACTAGGCGCTCCTCTCTCCTCTTTAATTGGGGCTACAGTCCCAATTTTTACGGTAATTTTCGCCGGTTTAATGCTGCAAGAATCCCTGGATATTGTACAGATTATGGGAGTTATATTAGTTACTGTGGGTGCGGCCTGTATTAGCTGGAGAAAAACACCAAATCAGCCACAACCTTCTAAATAGTCAGTTCTCAGTGGCTACTGGTAATGGTAAAATTCCTATTACCTATTACCTGTCCTCCCTTTAGAACTTATTCAGTCCAGATTAACGAGTATCAAAAATCATACGTAAGAAAAGACTGGAAGAAATTTTTTTGCAAAATATATAGATATTTAAGAAAGAGAAAGTTATACTGGGTTCTAATAGAAAAAATGCAAATCATTCTACTTTACCCGTCCTCCTCTGTAACCCTGCATCCCAAAACCCTCGATATTTAAAGTTTCCGAGTCATACCAGAGGGAGGGGTTAGTTAGTCTGAGGCAAAAAATTGCCAATTTGCTCCCTGAACATTTACTACCTAAAAATTTCCGAGTCAACCAGTAATTTTAGGTTTGAAGTTGAGAGATCATTTTTTTTAGGTTTGAAGTTGAGAGATCATTTTTTCAAAATGGGTGTATAATCAGTAATTTAATTTGAACATCATACTTGTAACCGAGCCATTAAACCGTCTGTAGAATATGACCAACGACATAGATCTGATTAAGCGTCTTGGACCTAGTGCTATGGATCAGATCATGCTTTATCTAGCCTTCAGTGCCATGCGGACAGGTGGACACAGGCATGGAGCATTTTTAGATGCAGCCGCAACAGCAGCCAAGTGTGCAATTTACATGACCTATTTAGAGCAGGGACAAAACCTGCGAATGACCGGACATTTGCACCACCTTGAGCCAAAGCGAGTTAAAATAATTGTTGAAGAAGTAAGACAAGCTTTAACTGAGGGCAAACTGCTAAAAATGCTAGGTTCCCAAGAACCTCGCTATCTGATTCAACTTCCTTATGTCTGGATGGAAAAATATCCTTGGCAACCAGGAAGATCCCGTGTTCCTGGTACGAGTCTAACCAGCGAAGAGAAAAAACAAATTGAGCAAAAGCTACCGAAAAATCTTCCTGATGCTAAGTTAGTCACCTCATTTGAATTTATGGAGTTAATTGACTTTCTTCATAAGCGATCGCAGGAGGACTTACCCCCTAGTCACCAAATGCCCTTGAGTGAAGCATTAGCAGAACATATCAAGCGTCGGCTCTTGTATTCAGGAACAGTAACACGCATTGATTCTCCTTGGGGTATGCCCTTTTATGCTCTAACTCGTCCTTTTTATTCTCCTGCTGATGATCAAGAGCGCACATACACGATGGTAGAGGATACAGCCCGATATTTCCGGATGATGAAATATTGGGCAGATCGGAAACCAAACACGATGCGGGCTGTGGAAGAACTGGATATTCCGGCTGATCAAATCGAGCAAGCAATAGACGAATTAGACGAAGTTATTCGTTCTTGGGGGGATAAATATCACCAGGAGGGGGGAGTACCAATGATCTTACAAATGGTTTTTGGTCATAAGGATGAATAGAAGACACTATTTGTATCTTGCGTAGGGTGGCACACTTACCAGGAGTACAGTGATAAATCTATTTATTCATGGGAACTGATGGGCTTGCCTATATTCTCTTATTTGGATTGTAACCCAATATATTGGTAGATAATCCGCCAAAACTCTATATCCTTCACTGGCATCAATACAAGTATCTCATGCCTAGGTGGGACACAAATCAATTTGCCGACGTAAACCGGGGACACACTTAACAAAAGTGTCTAAATTTGTTGATATCTGATCACTGTGACTAATCCTATCTACACAGGTTGCTAAATCCTGTGGATATTGTGGTGACAGAAATCAAGGGCAACCACAGGTGTAATTTGTGTAGGCTGATAAATTCTGACTACATAATCAGGATCACTCCCGTGGTTGAAGTGTTGGGGCAAAAATTTGAGATGCTGGTTTAGCTGTGGTACTTATACTCAATGAGCTAGTAGGTACAAACCTGATGGTCGTCTCGATAGGAATCGGTAACAGTCATAGTCGCTAAACTACTGGTTAACAATCACCTATAATTATCAATGATGCTGTAAATACAGTGAAGCAATAATTTGTTGATTTGTTCCCAAAGTTACTAATTTTTTTGCTTTCTTTCGATAACTATTCTCCAATTAACCAAGGTTATGCTACCTGAGAATCTGATTCCCCATCTTCTCCCATTCAGTCAGGTCGGTGTAATCACCAAAAATACGCCAAAAGTTGGTGGATTTAACTGATTGATTGCTGTGAATATTATCTGTAAATAGAAGACAATTTACCTATAAAATGTCTATTATGATTGGGAACTATGTCATAATAGTAGGTCTGAATAAAATTTTAGAAGGATTAAATTAAGGAAACTCATGTCCCGATATAGAGGACCCCGCCTCAGAATTGTCCGTCGTTTAGGCGAATTACCAGGCTTAACTCGGAAGAGTGCTAGACGCGCTTATCCCCCAGGACAACATGGTCAAAACCGTAAAAAGCGATCTGAGTATGCTATCCGTTTAGAGGAAAAGCAAAAACTCCGCATGAACTACGGTTTGACCGAAAAACAAATGCTGCGCTATGTCCGTAAAGCTAGACGAGTAGCTGGTTCTACTGGACAGGTATTACTGCAATTGTTAGAAATGCGCTTGGATAATACCGTTTTCCGTATGGGTATGGCTCCGACAATCCCGGCCGCTCGTCAATTGGTGAATCATGGTCACGTAACTGTTAATGGTCGAGTAGTAAATATTGCCAGCTATCAATGCCGTGCCGGTGAGGAAGTTGCTGTGAGAAACAGAGAAGCTTCTAAGAAGTTAGTGGAAGCTAACCTGCAATATCCCGGTTTAGCTAATCTTCCTAGTCATTTAGAGTTTGATAAAACTAAATTGGCTGGTAAGGTCAATAGTATAATTGAACGGGAATGGGTGGCACTACAAGTTAATGAACTACTTGTGGTGGAATACTACTCACGTCAAGCCTAGGACAATTTTGGATTTTGGATTTTGGATTTTGGATTTTGGATGGGAATTGTTTTTCTTGGCATTGACAATCCAAAATCTAAAACAGAACTTGCTGGCATAATACCCTAAATCGTAGTGAGGACTTTAGTCCTCTCTTCGAGAGTCTACGAGAACAATCATCAGAGCTAAATCTCTAGCTAAAAACAGAAGATTATAATTTATTTTTTGTGACAATTGTGTCAGCCCTATAAAATCTAAGATTCCCTGATATTAACTGACTAACCACCAATCTGGGACATAGTACGGGCATAAGTGCCGAGAGTACCAGAGTCACGTTGTTTAAAGTTTATTTCTGATTTGATATTTAAAATTTGTCTCACTTGTGTTTGTAGATCTGTGGTACTAATACCAGCGCGTAAAGATGATTTTAAGTCAATTTGACCGGTTTCATTTAATAAGCAAGGACGTAGCCAACCATCGGCGCTAAGACGCATCCGGTTACAGCGATCGCAAAAACATTCTGACATTTGGCTAATAAATCCTAGTGTGCCTTTAGCCCCAGGAATTTGAAATATATCCGCAGGTCCATTACCACAAACTTGCGATTCTGTCAAGCCCCAACGCTCATAAATGGATTGACGTAAATCTGCTGAAGATACCCAACCGCGATCGCTAAATAGGTCTTTGTTCCCAATAGGCATAAATTCAATAAATCTAACGTGCCATTGTTTATCAATAGTTAAAGCAGCCAAGTCTAAAATTTCATGGTCATTAACGCCAGGAATTACCACTACATTTAATTTCAACGGGTTAAATCCCACCCTATAAGCAGCTTGGATACCTTCCCACACTTGTTGCCAGCGTCCACGTCCATGATTACCGACAATTTCTGCAAATATATGTGGATCTAAAGAATCTAAACTAATATTAATTCTTTTTAAACCTGCATCATAGAGATTTTGGGCTATGGGAGCGAGTAGAAATCCATTTGTAGTCATTCCTAGATCTTCAGTTTGGGGAAGATGAGCAATTTTCTCAACTAAATCAACTACATGAGGACGGAGTAAAGGTTCACCACCCGTTAAACGAAAGCGGGTAAAACCAACGGGGATAAATACCTCTTGAATGAGGGTAAGCAGTTCCTCATCAGTTAATAATTGCTGTTTGACGATATAATCAAGTTCTGCACCTTCGGGCATACAGTATTGACAACGAAAGTTGCAGCGATCAATTAAACTGATGCGGAGGTAGTCCACCTTGTTTATAGTTGCGCTGGTTGTCATATTAGGGAAGTCAATTACTTAGAGCGGTTGTACCAACATCATCTTAACTGATTTTTCAAAGGAATAAAACAAAGGTAAATGATCAGTTAGCGATCGCGCTATTGTCTCTCCATCCATAAATTCAAAGAGATATTAAAGTATTAGTATTACTTTCCAATTATATAGACTTAAGTGCAAGTTCAAAAGCTAATTGATAACCATAAAAACACACATCAAACTCCTGAAAAAAGAGGAGGTAAAGTTAATACTGCTCCAAAAATTTCATCGTAAGTAATGTTAGCAATACAGAAAACTCCTTACAGAGTGTGGTTACTGTATTTTAGCATAAATGCGGTTAATTCACCCTACGGACTAATGGTAATAGTTAAGCGTGTGTCAATATATCACCATCAGAGACTCACGCAAATGGTAAGTCTCATAAGGGAGAATATGAAGCAAAATCAAGCTTCAAAAATATGCTTTAGACATCTAACCGCAACTGCTGAGGTTGTTGTTGCAAGATTAAGTTCATGACTTCTGGACTCCATTTGAGAACTCGACTACTGAAGTCTGCAAACTGCTTACCTTTAATAGTGGGTTCCCATTGCCAATAATGCTTGTGCTGGTAATTCATATCTTCCAGCATTTCATTAACACGGTGAGGAGTCCATTTATCTCCAGTCCTTTGACTAAGATGGTAGGTAAGATGGTAGGCTATCTCTGTAACAGTGAGAGATTTTTTGGGAAGAGTTTGTTTAATAAGTCCCAAATTTACCTTGACTGTAATTTCTAGATGTTCGGAAACTCCAAAGTTGCTGATTGCAAAATGAAGTGGTTGCAAATATTCGGTATTTTGTGGCATCATGAAATAGACTCCTCTGTTTTAAACAAAAAAGAAATTGAGTGACTGATATAGACCATCAGTTAAGTTTTGGCAGAATATGTGTCAGCATAAGCTCGCCAAAGCTTTGCTGACATTTAATTTATGGGTGTTAAAGGTCAAACTTTTAGACCCATGCTTTAATTATACCAACAAGCATGGGCTTTTGTCAAGAAAATATATATAGCATTTTTATTATAGTCTATCCACTAATAAGATGTCAATAGGTAGTAATAATATGTCAATAGGTAGTTAACAATAAAAAAATACACTGATTACTAATCTGAGATCCCCGACTTCTTTGATCAATTGATAATTTATTGACAAGTTTAAAAAAGAGGTCAGGGATCTTATGTTAATCGTTTTGGTTGTAAGATTTGCGATTACCACTGCCTAACCTTCACTCTGACACCTGATTGCTTGATTAGGTAATCTAAAACTCTGTCAATTCGTTAAAAATAAATCCCCGACTTCTCAAAGAAATCGAGGATCTAAGTTGTACTTGATCAGAAGTATTTAAATTAAACAGCAGCTAATTCTGGAGTTGGACGCTTACTGTTACGGATATTGTGAATCGCGTCAGCATAATCAGGAGCATTGAATACAGCCGAACCTGCTACAATAGCATTAGCACCAGCTTCCAAAACTTGCCAAGTATTATTAGCTTTCAGACCCCCGTCAACTTCAATCCAAGGATCTAAACCGCGTTCATCACACATTTGACGCAATTTGCGAATTTTAGGAACTACGCTAGGAATGAAGCTTTGACCACCAAAACCGGGGTTAACGCTCATAATTAGCACTAAATCGCACAATTCCAGCACATATTCAATTAACTCCAAAGGTGTACCAGGATTTAGTACAACTCCAGCCTGCTTACCAAGTTCTCTGATTTGTCCCAAAGTGCGGTGTAAGTGAGGAGATGCGTTATGTTCAGCATGGACGGATATAATATCAGCACCAGCCTTAGCAAAACCTTCTACATACTTTTCTGGTTCAACAATCATCAAGTGGACATCTAGGGGTTTAGTTGTAACCGGACGAATCGCCTCCACAATCAGAGGACCTATTGTAATATTAGGGACAAAACGTCCGTCCATTACATCAACGTGAATCCAATCTGCTCCCGCCTTGTCTACGGCGCGAATATCGTCACCCAGACGGCTAAAATCTGCTGATAGGATAGATGGAGCAATAACTATGGGCTTTTGAGATGAATTTTGGGTCATGGTTAGTGGGTTTTAAGCGTCTTCGTCTGTAGGTATTGTAACAAAATATGGATAAATTATTAATTAAGGCAAGAGTAAAAAAGTTTTTTAGTGAAAATCAGGAGTCAGAAGTCGGGACTCAGGAGAAGAAAGAAAAGATAAAAATCATATCTTTCTGATACCCTATACATTGCCTTTTGCATTTTTTCTTTTACCTTTGGCATTGTATACATTGCCTTTTGCATCTTCTCTTTCACTTCTTAGATTTTATACATTGCCTTTTGTACCATATCTTTTAAGTCTTGTATTTTACTTAGTAGCTCATGAACAAAAATTGGATAATTTTTTGGGGTTTAGGTTTTTCCTGCTTAACTCTACCAACCTTTGCAGGTATAACAGGAGCAACTTTTTTAGGGAAGAATGGTATTGATGCTTTAAAACTACATCAAGCTCCTTATAATTTAACTGGAAGAAAAATTGCTATTGGTCAAGTAGAAATCGGTCGTCCAGGAATGTTTGGCTGGGACAAAGCCGTGTCTAAAAATCGTGCTGTATCACCAACAGCGGTTTTTATCCGCAATCTTGTAGCTAAGTCAAATTTTAATGTTGAGTCTCATGCCTATAATGTTTCTGCTGTCATGGTAAGTCAAGATAAAGCTTTTCCTGGTGTAGCACCCAATGCACGATTATATTCTTCCGCTGTGGGGTCTATGAGAAAAAATGGTCAACCGGAGGAGTGTTTATCAGCGCAACACATCGCTTTACAAAATAGTGGTGATGTTCGAGCTATTAATTTTAGTTTTGGTGAACCATTAAATCGTGATTCTAGACCAGAAGCTATTTTAGATGGAAATGCTTTACTCACATTATGTATTGACTGGTCTAGTCGTGTGCATGATGTTGTGTATACTATTGCGGGAAATCAAGGTAAAGGCGGGATTCCTATTCCTACAGACAATTTTAACGCAATTAATGTGGCTTTTTCCTCAGAACGAAACGGAATTTTTGATAAAGTTCACGTTTCTAATTTGACTAATAACAGTCAAGAAATAAAAGATCGTTTAACTGGAAAGGAATTTAATATTGGTAATAGAAGAGCAATTAGTTTAGTTGCTCCTGGTACTAATATTTCTTTACTTAATCCCGATGGTAAAATTAATAAATCTACAGGTACTAGTTTTGCTGCACCACAGGTTACTGCTACTGTAGCATTATTGCAAGAGTTTACTGATAGACAATTGCGAAATAAACAACTAAATTGGAGCATTGATGCTCGTCGTCATCAAGTGATGAAAGCTATATTACTCAATGCAGCAGATAAAATTCAAGATAGTGGTGATGGTTTACGGTTAGGAATGACGAGAACATTAGTTGATAAACAAAATCAAGATTGGTTAGTAACGGAAGCTTATCAAGATGTAAAAATTCCCTTAGATGCTCAAATGGGAGCAGGTCATCTAAATGCTTTTCGAGCTTATCAACAATTAAATGGTGGTCAATGGAAAGCTAATGCGCCTATACCATCAATTGGTTGGAATTATGATAGAGTTAATGCTAATACTGCTCAGGAATATGTTTTTAAAAGCGGTTTAAAAGCAAATAATTTTGTAGCTATTACTTTAAGTTGGGATCGTTTGGTAGAGTTAAATGATAAAAATAATAATCAACAATATGATCTGGGGGAAACATTTAAAGATCAGGGATTAAATAATCTTGATGTTTATTTAGTTAAGGAAAATGGGAAGAACAATGAAGTTGTTATGTGTGCTTCTGTGAGTGAAGTGGATAATATTGAACATATCTTTTGTCCAGTTTCTACTAATGGTAATTATAAAATTCGGGTAGAATTTAAGAAGCAGGTTAATGAAGCTGTTCAACCTTATGCTTTAGCTTGGTGGACTGTAGGTGAAAAGTGATCTATTTTTTTATAATTGCAATAATGAAGATGAACCACTAAAAAACGCGCTATCAGCTATGTTACACCACAAGTATAATTGTCACATACTGCATACTGCTAACCCAGACAAGTTATGAGTGTTTGCACCATGTAAAGAAGCGGTGATACCAATACCAAAGGTAAAAGCACTAACTAGCAGCCAGTTTGGGAACTGTCCCATCTTGACACCTTAACCATTTCTATACTAAACTACTCAAGTAATTTCATTAAATCACAATTATAAACAACAAATATAAACAACAAAGATGTTAAAATTACTCAAGTTATGTTACATTTATATGGCGGTGAATTAAAATAACTTCCGGTAGTATCACCCACCAAACCATATTCCAGATTGACAAGTGACCACTCACTAACGAATAATGACTATAATTTTAACCAATGACGACGGTATTGATGCCCCAGGTATTGCAGCTTTATTCAAAGCCGTAAGCACTAAATATGACAAGACTAAACTGATTATTGCGGCACCACAATTACATCAATCAGGCTGTGGACATCAAGTGACTACCCATCAGCCAATTAACGTCGAACGTCGTTCTGATTTGGAGTATGCAGTAGGAGGAACTCCTGCTGATTGTGTGAGAGTTGCAATATCACATCTTGATCCAAATGTCAAGTACGTAATCTCAGGTATTAATGCTGGTGGAAACTTAGGAGTTGATCAATATATTTCCGGTACTGTCGCTGCTGCGAGAGAAGCAGCAATACACGGTATTCCAGGAATTGCTGTTTCTCACTATCGTCGCGGCAATCTCGATTATAATTGGGATGCAGCTAGTAAATGGACTTCCCAATTATTAGAGAATTTAATTCAACTTCCTCTAGAACCCGGATGTTTTTGGAATGTCAATTTACCCCATTTGTCACCAGAGGCGGCATTTCCAGAGGTAATATTTTGTCAACCTTGTACAAAGCCTTTACCTGTTAATTATCGCATACAAGATGATGGTTTTTGCTACATAGGAGAATACGGGCAACGAGAGCGAACTCCTAATAGTGATGTTGATATATGTTTTTCTGGAAAAATTGCGGTGACAAAGTTAAGAGTTTAACATTAGCTTTTAACATCAACTGTGGTAATTATTCATCTGAATTTTGCAGTAAAGATAGGAGTCCATCTAAAGTTTGTGACAATTGAGTGATTTGTCGTATTGACTCCTTATGAGAGTCCGCCAGACTTTGGACAGCGTCACACAAGGCAAAAATCTGATAACTTTGCTGCTGTACTTGTTTTCCTTGGATTTCTAGTTGTAAACTCAGGGAATCTACTCTTTGACCAAGACGTTCAATTGTTTCAGTTGTAGACAGTACAGCGTCTCCAATTTGTTCAACAATAGATTCTAACCTGCTGACTTTCGTTTCTACTCCAATTGCAATCATTTCTGGCTTGCTCCAATTTTGAGAAAAAATCATTACAGTGATATTCCTATATATTCAGCCAACAGTGAAATCATCAGCATTATTAGGACTTAAACAGGATATAGCTAACAGTCCGGTATAGCCATACACTAGATTATTATCTAGGGGTCATGAATTACCCTTACTTTCCTTCCGTTTTGCGTAAGTGCTGATTATTAAGAGATTATTAAGAGAATGTTTAGGAATTTATAAAATAAACCCAAAATATCTCTCCAAACCCTGAGTATTTCTTTTTCTGGAGTTCTCTTATTAGTAAGATAACCACTAATTATTCACAAAATCAAGCTATTTTACTTTAATGGAGTAGTTCTTCTACAAGATGTTGATTCCATAAAATCTTGTAAAGTCCAGGTTGTTCTACAAGTTCTGAGTGGTTACCGCTTTGGACGATTTTACCCTGCTCCATGACCAAAATTCGGTCAGCGGTAGCGGCTGCGGAAAGTTGGTGAGTAATGAAAATCACAGTTTTTCTTTTTGTACCTGTGGAGAGATTAGCCAGAATTTGTGTAGCAGTTTGATTATCTACACTGGAAAGGGCATCATCTAAAAGCAAAATTGGGGCATCAATTAACATAGCTCTTGCTAAAGCTGTGCGTTGTCGTTGTCCACCAGAAAGGGTAATACCGCGCTCTCCCACAATGGTTTCGTATTTTTTGGGAAATTTACCGATTTCTGAATCAATTTGCGCCATTTTGCCCGCGTAAATTACATTTTCTTCTGGGGCTAGGGGGTCGCCATAACGGATATTATTTTTGATGGTGGTACTGAATAAAAAGCTATCTTGAGGTACGTAAGCAATGGCTTTTCTTAAATCACTCACAGCGAGTTGAGTAATATCCCAGCCATCTAAAAATAATTGTCCGGGCTGAATATCTAATAATCTAGGGATAGCATTGGCTAAAGTTGATTTTCCACAACCCACAGGACCGATAATGGCGACTATTTCCCCAGGGGCAATGGTAAAATTGAGATGATCTAAAGCTGGGGTATTGACACCAGGGTAAGTGTAATTAAAATTTACTGCTGTTAGTTCTCCTTGGATATTACGGATTTCAATATGTTGACTATTAGCTGTGTCCTGAATTTTGGGGGTTACACTGAGAATAGTCTCTAATCGGTCAATACTAACTTCACCTCGTTGATAAGCTGTAATGGTAAATCCTAATAAAGCCGTGGGGAAAACCAAACGCTCTACATAAATTAGTAGCGCCAAAAAATCCCCAATTGCTAGAGAACCAGTAGATATTCGTGCTGTACCTAACCAGATGATTATTAAAGAACTGAGACTAGCTAAACCACCAATGAGAGGAAATAGAGTGTTACGAGTTTTAGCTAATTGCAGATTAGCAGTTAATAGCTGTTGATTTTCTCGATTAAAAGCCTGACGCTCATTTTTTTCTTGGGCGTAAATTTTAATGAGAGTAATACCACTAATATCTTCCCGGACAAGTTCGCTGATATTTGCAAGTTTTTCCTGGACAGCGGTTTGTTCGTCACGCAGGCGATCGCTAAAAAAATGCACCACGAGAAACATCAGGGGATAAACTGCTAATGATGCCAATGTCAGGTCTACACTCAAGGATAACATGACTGGTAATGTTAGAGCATAGGCGAACATGGTATTTGCCAAACTCAAGACAGCAAAGCCTAATAATCGTCGAATATTATCTACATCACTAGTAGCGCGACTAATTAAATCCCCAGGGGTATTAACGTTAAAATAAGCAGGTTCTAATCGGAGTAAATGTTCAAAAATCCGCTGTTTGAGGTCAAATTCCACCTGTCTTCCCACACCAAATATGCAAATACGGGAAGCCATTCGTACCATCCACATGGCGGAACTGAGTAGAGTAATGATCACCACGTAATGTATTACCTGGTGAAAACTCACATTCGTGGAAATTGAAAGTGTATCTACTCCAGAACGAATTAACAAAGGAATATACACCCCCAGTCCATTGACGAGTAATAAGGCGATAATACCTGATATAGTTTCCCGCCAATAGGGACGTAAATAGTGAGCGATTTTAGCAAGTCTGTGCGATTTGGCCATGCCAGCAATTGATGATTAATGATTAATCTGTTCCCACCTTCATCCCCTAACCCCAGTCACATTTTAAACATGATCACGGGCGACCACGCAAGAAAACATAAATTTGGTTGAGATAACTTTCCCATACTTGGGTAGTAAGTTGCAGCGTTTCTGCACTAGGGACAAAATCCTCTACCCGTAACCCACGGTTTCTGATTTCTTGGGGATTTTGGAGTAGATAGGAGGGAATGTTCCTATTCATACTATTGAAAGCTATAATGGGAGAATTGATCTCTTCCTGATGTAGGATGATATCTTGCTGTATATCTGAGATACTAGGACTAGTATTGACTGGAGCTAAGGCTACTAAAGCAGATGAAGAAGATTGGTAATTGAGATTATTACCCTCCACTGTAGCAATTGGTGATCTAACTAAGAAATAAGCGATCGCTGGTGTACTAGATAAAAGTAAAATACCTAAAGCCCATCCTAGTAAGTAACCGCCCGGTTTGTCTATACCACCTCCTTTGATTTTTTGAGCAGCGAAACACAACATTAAAACCGAAGCACCCAAGGGCTTGAGGGGAAAGGAGATAAACCGCCACAAAGAAGATACTGCTGGTTCATTGGGATTAAGAAAAGCCAAGGCTAAAACAACAATTACCAGCCCTAAAATGAATCTACCGACAAAAGTTCCTGTGGGATAGAATCTTTGAAACAAGGAATAGGCTACAACACCAATTAAGAGCCATAGCAAGACCCGGCTTAACAACTGAAACATCATAAGTAAGTTAACTCTCTAATTTTTTAGGGACGTAAGCCCATAGGCTACAGATAGTGGATTAATTTTATCGTCAAGCTGACTTCAAAATACCCCATACCTGACACCCAAAGATTACCGTCGTAGTGATTTTAGTGCAATTTTTTGACACTGGGTGTATTATTGCCAATTTTCCTGAAGGAATTTTTGGAAAAATATCCGTGTATTAAGTTTGGATAGTGTTACTAATGTCTAGTGATAAGGAATGCTCACCCCACAGGAGTTAAACTGATTGCGTTTATACAATCAATTTAAGTGATCATAAATACTCATAATTTATTTAAATTTATTTACAACAAATATTTACTATTTACAACAAAAAAGAGGTGGGGTATCTTTATTAGTTTAAGTGAAAATTGTATTGATTTTTATAAACTTACTTAATTGAGAATATCTATCTAATGACATACAAACATAATCAGGCCTTTGATGGAAGGTCTTAATCATAAAAATATCTAATATGAATCTATTAGAACAGAACAACTAAGAACTAAAAATTCAATTTTACCAGGTTCTAATGTTGAGAATAATCAATTGAACTTGAACTTAATCGCTTTCCGGGTAGTCAATGACCTCAGATCATGATTCATGATGAAATTTGCACACAATAGGAATTTAAACCTGGAAACAAGCTAATAAATTGGAGAGGAAAAAATTATGACTCTTTTAAAAATCAAAGAATTTGATCCAAATTATCGTGATAGTTTTGAAGGCAAAGACATCAAAGGCATGGGTGTCTATGTAAGTGTAGATGAAAAGATTGGTACAGTCAGTGACATTTTAGTAGATGAAAAAGGACATTTCCGGTATTTTGTTGTTGATTTAGGCTTGTGGATTTTCGGTAAAAAAGTTTTATTACCGGTTGGTCGTTCACGAGTTGATCATACCTCTGGACGGATTTATACAGTGGGAATGACCAAGCAACAAGCGGAGAATTTACCTGAATTTAACGAACACAAAGAAATTGATTATAACTATGAAGAACAAGTAAGAGGAGTATATCGTTCGGAAGCATTCTTAGAAAGTTCTGGTTCTATGGATACAGCTGCCTCTAGAACTGCTGGAGCTACCATGGTAGCGCCTATAGCCCCACCTCAGAAGTCTGGTAATGGCAGTGGCTATGACTATCAACAAGAACCAGCTTTATATGCCCTGAATGAGCAAGATCATCAAACATTCAAACTATATCAAGAAAGATTAATTGCCAATAAAATCCGCACGAAGACGGGAGAAGTTATTGTTGGTAAACATACAGAAACAGAAAAAGCGCGGGTTTCTGTACCAATAGATAAAGAACGAGTTGTAATTGAAAAAATAACTCCTACAAATGCGGGAGAAGCAGTTACTTTAGGGGCTGATAGCTTTGGGACAACAGAAGTAACTCATATAAATCTTTATGAAGAAACTGCGGACATTCATAAAGAAGCCTTCTTACGTGAAGAAGTCAGAGTTGATAAAGTTGTAGATCACGAAACCATTGAAGCCGAAGAAACTCTGCGTCGAGAAGAGTTAGATATTAACACCCAAGAACATCCGAATGTGGAAAGGAGATAAAACCCAGATTTCACATCATTTCATATCAATTAATTAATTTTCATCATTTTCTATCAGGAGCAGATTATGAGTATGCAAAATAGAGCCAAGGCAACTGCTAAAAACATTGAAGGTAAGATTCAAGAAGTAGTAGGTGATGTAACTGGAGATCCAAAAACTCAAGCAGAAGGTAAAGAAAAACAAGCAGAAGCCAAAATTCGCCACGCAGTTGAAGATGTAAAAGATGAAGCCAAAAAACTGATTGACTAGCATAAACAGGCAGGGCGGGGGTTTTCCCTGATTACCTGCCACTTGTTCACTTTTTGAGAGGAGAAAAAAATGACTTTGATTTCTCATAAACGAGCGGTAGGAGTGTTTTCTAGTCACCAACAGGCAGAGAATGCTCTGAGTGAATTGCGAGATAACGGATTTGCCATGAATCAGGTATCTGTAATTGCCAAAGACAATGAAAAGTTGAGTCAGAGTTACCGGATTGGTGACACACGGATTAGAGACGTAACCGAAACCACTCATGTTGACGAAGGAGCGAAAACTGGATTGGAAGCAGGAGGAGTAGTTGGGGGACTAACCGGTTTGCTGGTGGGGTTAGGAACTCTAGCTATCCCTGGAGTCGGTCCGGTAATGTTAGCAGGGGCAGCAGCTACGGCGATCGCTACAACCCTAACTGGTGGTGTAATTGGCGCAGCAGTTGGGGGTTTGCTTGGTGGACTGGTGGGTTTAGGAATTCCTGAACACCGGGCCCAGGTCTATCACGATTATGTGGTTGATGGCAATTATTTGGTGATTGTAGATGGTACAGAGGCGGAAATCTTGCGGGCAGAAACGATTCTCAAGAGTAAAGGACTGCATGAATGGGAAGTTTACAATCCCCCAGCGACTAGTCGTTATACCGATACTGCTGTCTCTCGTTCCTAATGTACAGCTAAAGAATGTTTTTGAATTTCTCCACCGGAAAGAACCCAGTTTTAAGGGGTAATAACGGGACATTGACATACTCACCGACCTGAAGGTGCGATGATTCTTGACACTTCACTGGAACACGCCACAAGTGGTCTTATCGTCCCTCCATGTCCGTTTAAAGTCTCCCAATGCCCTATGGCGACTATAACCAAATTTTAACATAAAGCCGTCCTAAAAGCGATGCACTGAGCTTGCCGAAGTGGACGGGGCTTGTATCCCAGATTTTTGGTCAAGGATTTGAACCATGAAAAAAATCATGCCTTTAGTTCTCGGCGGGATTCTACTTCTGGGAACCGTTGCCTGCGACAATAAGGCTAAAACTAGCAGCAGTGCGCCCAACTCGACGGAGGAAACTGGTGAAGTTCCCACAGATAAAACAGTCGAAAGTAACCAAAAAGATGCAACTAGCAAAGTCCGTCGAGATCAACTTAATGCAGATATTCGCGCTCGTGAGGAACGTCATAACATCACTGGGGGAAGTTCAGATCGGGCTAATGCCGATATTGCCAGTGAGGTGCGCTCTAAACTGGAAGCCAATATTCCCTCTGGTCAACTAACAGTTACTTCTAAAAATGGGGAAGTTGTCGTAGCTGGAACTGTACAAACTCAAGAACAATTAAACAAAATCGATCCTCTTGCTAAGGAAATCAGAGGCGTTAAAAGTGTGAAAGTTGTCGTTAAAATTGCCCCGGCTGTGCGAAATTGACCATGATCAGGCCTTTAATAAATTAATTACCAACTAATTACCAATCTATAAATGAGGGAGCAAAATTCAATGATATTACTTCAAGCATTTCGCAAATTTTTTCTCACCATTACTTTAGTTTTATTTTTGGTAACTTCTACAGCCTTTGCTGCTGAGGATAGTTTGGCTACAACTTTGTTGACTCAACCAAATAGCCTAACTCAAATTGCAAGCATGAATCGAGTGGAAGCAACAACTAAGAATATTGAAGGTAAAATCCAGGAAGCTATTGGTAATGTTAGAGGAAACAAAAAAGATCAATTTATGGGAAAAGCAAAGCAAGCGGAAAGCAAGGTTCGTAATGCAGTTGAAGATATAAAAGATGGGATTTGGAAACAAAAGTCAAAGTCGGTGACAAAAGATATTGAAGCTAAAACTGAAAGGGCAATAGACAATAGTATTGTTAATCCTAATTACCTACCTGGGGGAAAAACTAAGGATACGAAAAGCGAATCTCGTCACCCCGCAGATAAAATGAAAGATCAAATCCGCGATACTTTTAAGTAGTTCTTGATTAAGATTTATAGTTTGGGTTAACCTATGTTACCCAACAATTTTAGGATTTGGTTGGGTTGCTTGCGCTGTTGCTGCACCCAGCCTCCAGTTATTTTTATTTTTAATATTTTTCATATTATAAGAATGGTTAGTTTATGACGCTACAGACTTTGAAAATCTTGTTTTTACCTTCCCCTTCCCCAGTAGGGAAGGAGTTAGGGGTTAGGTTTTTAGAGTTTTTATGTTGAACATAATACTTTTGATTACTCAGCAGGTATACGAGTTGCTTCTAGTAAGCGAGAAAAGTAGAAGCGTGTACGAGTCATAGCCTGTCTTTGCACTGAAAAGCCATTTTTTTGTAGGACTTTAATGACATCAGATTCACGGTGTAAATAGGCACGAGTGGCTTTACTCGGTCCAGGAAAGAAACTACCGATTTTTTTGAGGATAGTCAGAAAGCAGGTTTTGGGCGCGAAACTGAGAATAATTCTTGATTGTGCTAAAGAACACAGGTGAGAAATCATTTCATCGGCTTTGTCTTGGGGGTAATGAATCAGAACATCTAAACAGATGATGGTGTGATAATTACCACTCAAAGATTCTAAATCCTGTACCGCAAAGGAGGGATTTATGGTATTGGAAAAAGCCTTTACAGCCCTATCTTGGGCTTCTGATACCATTTTAGCAGAAATATCACTGGCATAGACTTTAGCGCCTTCCATAGCCAAGGGAATACTTAAACTACCCACACCACAGCCAGCATCACAAATTGATAATTCTGGTAAATTGTTGTCAGCTTTTAGCCAGCCAATGACATTATCTACAGTTTGCTGATGTCCAGTGCGAATATCTAACTGGACTTTGTTGACTTCACCATCACCATAGATGCGTCGCCACCGATCAAAGCCTGTGGAGTTAAAGTATTCGCGGACTATTGTTTTATCCTCGGCTGCATTCATAAACTCAATTGTTAACGGTTTACAATTCTTAAAGTTATCATTTGTCGGTGGATTCCCTGCTATAATGTTTGAACAAATGCAGTCGGGATGAATCAGGATTAAATTCTTAAAAAGCGACTAGCTAATTTAAGTAAATCAGCAATATCAACATTACCATCACCATCAATATCTAGAAATTTATTTAAGAACGGATTGCCACTAGATTGCAAGAAACTCAAGATTAAAGGCACTAAACTGGGTAATAGTTCTTGAATTTTCTCAACATTTAAGCCGGCGACCTGGGCGGCGTTTTCAGTGACTTTTGCTTGAATATCTGGAGAAAATAGGGTATTTACCGCTTCAGAATTAGGTGAAGTTCCTGCAAATTGATTGACAAAATCCTGTACGGATTCAGTTCCGTCGGTAGCTTGCTTCACCTGCAAAGATGATTGTACTTCTTTACCAACAACTGATAAAATTGATTGGATTGTCGAGGAGTCTGCACCAACGTTATTACCTAATTGTTTAACTGTATTGGCAATATTTAGCAAGTCATCCAAACCACCACCTTGAGTGGAATTACTAACAACATTTAGTAAGTCATTTAAGCCACCGACTTGAGTGGAACTATTAACAGCCCCAAGAATTTGATCAAACAGTCCCATTGATTTTTACCCGTTATTTTTAATGTTTCTCATGATCAATTCTATAGCAGAATTGAGGATTAAGTAGTGGAATTATATGATTCTACAGCATATTTCAGGTAAATGAAAGACTATTTTTCTCTACTCTCCAAGCCGGAGAATCATCTTTGCCCAGATCGGATTTACATAGATGTCACAAAAATTATATTTTTTATATTTTTTTCTTTGTTGTCTGGGCTTTATCCCTGATTTTGTGGCGGTAGGGTTGGAAAAACAGGACTAAAGTTCTGACTACAGGCTAGGATATGGAAAAAAAGTGCTTTGTACTTGATACCTGGTACTTTATACTTGAGAAAATTAAACAACCCATTATACAAGTAATAAATTTATCATTCATGCCTTTGTCTCGCGTAGTAACACTGATTGTTGGCCTAATCGTCATTTTGGCGTTAACCTTATGGCTGATTGATTCTCTCTCTCGGCTGTACTGGCAGTTGTCCTATTCACCATTGTTGGGTAATTTACTATTATTACTGCTAATTTTCTTGATTGGTGGTTTAATCGCCGCCTTTGTCTATTATGTACTAGTGCTGCGAAAAGGAGAGGAAAAATCCCGACGACAACGCCAAAGAGTGACTCCAGCCCAAATTCCTGCGGCTAAATCTGATGCTGCTTCTTCCACTTTACAAGCAGTGCGTCAACAAGTAGCCCAAATTCAAGATGAGGTGACACGCCAAGCTTTACTCAGTCGCACTAGGGACATTGAGGCTAATTTAGCTAGGGGAGAAATTCAAGTTGTTGTCTTTGGTACAGGAAGCGCCGGCAAAACGTCCTTAGTTAATGCCATTATGGGGCGGATAGTGGGTGAAGTCAACGCGCCTATGGGGACAACTCAGGTGGGAGAAACCTATTGTTTACGGTTGAAGGGTTTGGAACGGAAGATATTAATTACCGATACTCCAGGGATTTTAGAACCAGGGGTGGAGGGTACGGAACGGGAACAACTGGCTAGGGCTTTGGCTACGGAAGCGGATTTACTGCTATTTGTGGTAGATAATGATTTACGCCGTTCTGAATATGAACCACTGCGGGGGTTGGCGGAAATTGGTAAGCGATCGCTTTTAGTGCTAAATAAAACGGATTTATATACTGATACTGATAGGGATGTGATTTTGGGGAGATTGCGGGAGAGAGTACGTAGTTTTATTGCTACTAATGATGTGGTAGCGATCGCTGCTAACCCGCAAATAGCTAAGTTAGAAACCGGCGAAACCTGCCAACCAGAACCGGATATTATCCCCCTGTTGCGGCGCATGGCTTCTATCTTACGGGCTGAAGGTGAGGATTTAATTGCGGATAATATTCTCTTACAATCTCTGCGCTTAGGAGAAGAAGCCCGCAAACTCATAGACTCCCAGCGTCGTCGTCAAGCTGATAAAGTCATCGTCCGTTACCAATGGATTGGGGCAGGTGTGGTTTCTGTAACACCATTACCAGTAGTAGATTTACTGGCAACTGCTGCCGTTAATGCCCAAATGGTAGTAGAAATTGGTAAGATATACGGTTGCGATTTAAACATGGAAAGGGGTAAAGAATTAGCCCTATCTTTAGGAAAAACTATCGCTGGTTTAGGTATCGTCAAAGGGGCAATTCAATTATTATCAACAGCTTTACAACTCAATGTAACTACTTTTATTGTCGGTAGAGCAATTCAAGGTGTAACAGCCGCTTATTTAACCCGCATTGCTGGGAAAAGCTTTATTGAGTATTTTCGTCATGATCAAGATTGGGGTGACGGGGGAATGACAGAAGTAGTACAACAGCAGTTTCAGATTAATCGTCGAGATGAGTTTATCAAAGTTTTTGTTCAAGAAGCGATCGCTAAAGTCGTTAAACCTTTAACTGATAGCTTTACAGACAAAGAAGAATATAAGTAAAAATATTGACGTTATAAATTACATATAATTACATATAATTACATATAATTACATATAAATTACATATAAATTACATTTTTAGATTTTGGCATTTTGGCATTTTGGCATTGTTTTGAGTTGTTGCTTTGCTATGTTAGGTACGCGAATGTCTTTGTGCGATAATTCCGACTTGCAGAATCCCTCGGTTTCTAACCGGGGGTCTTTTTTAGTATATATGTGTCTTTATACAGTAATTTTTAGTCCCTCTACCGGAATCCGAGTCTGGCAACACTAAGACTAAGTTTGACAGCTTGTCTTTTGACATGGACATCATAGTAAGAGATGAAAAATAGAATACTTCCCCAGTTTCCATAATTTAATTAATATGCTAGACTTGTCACTTATAATCCTGCTAGGTTTTCTGGGCAGTTTTGGACATTGCTTTGGAATGTGTGGACCATTAACAGTGGCCTTTTCCCTTTCTAAGCAGCCAGAAAATCCGAGTTGGCAACAACAATTAAAATTTCATACTTTACTGAACTTGGGGCGAATGTTGAGTTATACTTTAGTCGGTGCTGGCATTGGCTCACTAGGTTCAGTATTAGTAGAAGGTGGACAACTAGCGGGAATTGGTAGCGATTTGCGGCATTGGGTAGCCATAATTACGGGTACGATGCTGATTTGGTTTGGTTTAGGACAAATTAAACCGGGTTTTTTACCGCATATTCCCCTTTTACACCCTATATTAAAAGGTAACTTACACAACCGCCTCAGTGCGGGCATGATGAAGTTATCTTCACAAACTCAATGGTGGACACCGGCACTTTTGGGCATGACATGGGGACTAATGCCCTGTGGTTTTTTATACGCTGCCCAAATCAAAGCAGCGGCTACAGGGAATTTGTGGCAAGGTGCAGGGACAATGTTAGCTTTTGGGATTGGCACACTACCCATCATGGTGGGTGTAAGTGTTTCTACGGCATTAATTAGTAAAGATCGCCGTAGTCAATTATTCCAGTTGGGGGGGTGGGTAACTTTGATTATTGGTGTTATTACCCTACTGCGGACGGGAGACACCATGACAGACTATAACGGCCACGCCGCCCTAATCTGTTTAATTCTTTCATTGATTGCTCGGCCTGTCAATAGTTTTTGGTCTGCACCACTGCGTTACCGTCGGGCTTTGGGAGTTGGGGCTTTTATGCTATCTGGGGTACATACTATTCATCATCTTGAACACTCCCTCAAATGGAATTTCAGCGCTTTTTGGTTTTTACCGTTAGAATTTCAATGGGGAATAGGTGCTGGGGCTGTAGCATTAGTATTAATAACTCCTGCTGCTTGTACAAGTTTTGATTTTCTGCAAAAGTCATTAGGTAAATATTGGCGGCAAATTCATCTTTTTAGTGTACCAGCTTTATTATTAAGTGCTATTCATACGGTTTTAATGGGTTCTCATTACTTCCAAAACCAATTAACCGTCATTTTGTTGGGGATAATTACTTTTGGTGTTTTATTGGTACGTTCTCGATATTTTTGGATATGTTTAGGGTTAGAAAAGTTTTATGTTCCTCCTAAGAAATCGCGGTAGATTAAATATCTTCACTATTTTTAATCGTCACAAAATCAAAATAAAGTATCTATTATTATTAGTTTTATCTAGTTTAATAGTAGCTGAAAATACTCAAGTTTTAGCCCATACAGTAAAAATATCAGCAGACGTGGGTGGTACTGTCCACTTAGAACCTAATGATAATCCCCGCGCTGGAGAAGTTACTCAAGCTTGGTTTCTCCTGACCCGTAAAGGTGGTCAGGTAATTCCTTTAAAAGATTGTGATTGTCAATTAGCTGTTTATGCTGAACCTCATGTCACAGGAGAACCGGCATTAATTCAACCTCTATTAAAACCCATTCGGGCTGAACGGTATCAAGACATACCAGGAACAGAATTTATTTTTCCTAAACCAGGTGCTTATCAGTTGCAATTAAGTGGTACACCTGTGACTGTCGGGAGTTTTCTACCTTTTGAGTTAAAGTTTCTTGTGACTGTGGCTACGGGAAAGGTTGTTAATAGTCCTCAAGAGGTGGAAAATGCAATTTCAAAGCAGCAAGGGAGAAAAATTGGGTTAACACAACCTTTGATTTGGTTAGGAATTTTGTTGATATTTGGAGGAATTGTCATTTTTTTGGTGCAAATTAAGAAGAAAAACTAGGGAAAAGGAGAAAATTAGCGTTTCAAAACCCAATTATCCCTGTGCTGATTAATTACAGCAAAAGTTATTTATGCCTTTTTTGATGCCATTGCCAAGCGTGAGAGACAATATCTTTAATATCTGGATATTGAGGTTGCCAATTCAAGATTTTTCGAGCTTTTTCGCTTGTACCAATTAATGCGGGAGGATCTCCGGCACGACGATCGCATTCTTTGACTGATATTATCATACCTGTAACATCTTCGGCTGCGGCAATTACTTCTCTAACTGAAAAACCGTTACCATTTCCTAAGTTAAAAACCTCACTTTTACCACCATTTAATAGATATTCTAGTCCTAAAATATGGGCATCTGCTAAATCATTGACATGAATATAATCGCGGATACAAGTACCATCAGGAGTAGGATAATCAGTACCAAAAATACTAATAGCTTCCCGTTGACCTAATGCTGTTTGCAATATTAAAGGGATTAAATGGGTTTCGGGATGATGATCTTCTCCTAATAATCCTTGGGGGTTAGCACCAGCAGCATTAAAATACCGAAAACGCACCGATTTAAAATCGTATGCTACATCAAAATCAGTTAATATTCTTTCTACCATTAATTTGGTTGCACCATAGGGATTAATGGGATTTTGGGGATGATCTTCGGTAATGGGAATAAAATCCGGCACACCATAGGTAGCACAGGTGGAAGAAAAGACAAATTTATGAATAGAAGCTGCTAACATTGATTCTAATAATGTCAATGTTCCTAAAACATTATTCCGGTAATATTTAGCAGGATCGGTAACAGATTCTCCTACATAAGCATAGGCGGAAAAGTGCATAACTGCGGCAAAATTGCGAGTCTGAAAGAGATTATCTAATAAAGTGCGATCGCTTGTATCTCCTTGGATCAATTCTACTTGTAAAACCTGTTCTACCAAATCCCGATGTCCATACACCAGATTATCTAGAATTACCACCTCATAACCGGCTTGCTTGAGTGCTAATACCGTATGAGAACCAATATATCCTGCTCCCCCCGTTACCAAAATACTAGGTTTTACCACTGACATAGTTTCTCCTGGATGATGATTTGATTAATCTAATTTAGCGTGAGTTTTAATGATTATAGAAAATAGTCAACTGATAATTATATAGTTTATATTAAGTTTAACCCGAATTGATTTGAGGGAATAACCATGACAGTATCCGTAGAATATATACCTGTTACTCCTATTGAATACCCGGAAGAGGACGGTAAACCAATGGCTGAAGGTGATCTACAATGTAGTTATTTGACCTATGCGAGAAATGTCCTCCGGATTTATTTTCAAAATCGTTCAGATGTGTATGTAGCTGGTAACTTATTCATCTATTATGAAAAAGGTTATCCTGGGTCAGTTGTCGCACCAGATGTATTTGTGGTATTTGGTGTGGAGAAACATGATCGAGGTAGTTATAAAACCTGGGAGGAAAATGATCAAACTCCTGGTTTTGTCTTAGAAATTACCTCAAGAAGTACCCGCAGTCAAGATCAAGGAGCAAAAAAAGGAATTTACGCTTTTTTAGGTGTCAGTGAATATTTTCAATATGATCCTACAGGGGATTATCTTAGTCCTCAATTGCAAGGTTTACATTTAGTTGATGGTAATTATTTACCGATTTTACAACAGGGTGTAAATGATCATATCATCTCTTTAAAAAGTGAAGTATTAGGTTTAGAGTTGCGACTAGAAGAGGGAAAATTACGTTTTTACAACCCTGTTACAAATCAAATTCTTCTCACTCATGAAGAGGAAGTAACTGCTAGACAGGAATCTGAAACAAAAGCGCGGAAGTTAGCTGCTAAATTACGCGAGTTGAATATTGATCCTGATAGTTTATAATGAATAAGATATATCCCCAACTTTTTTAATAATTCGGGGATATGAAAATTACGTTTCTAATTACGTTTCTAATTACGTTTTTAATTACATTTTCTGCGTGAAAAACAAATGAACTCACAGAAACTACAACCCAGAGAATCATTAAATAAAGCATTTCTGAAAATCAATCCTTTTAGAAAGGATATTGAAACTTTCAAAAAACATCTAAAAAACCTAATTGCAAAAATTAACGAATCTGAATCAGAGGAATTTCATAAAAACCTGATTGCTGACTTTTTCAAGAACACATATTACAGTTATCATCACTTTATTAATACTAAAGGACGAAATGACCTGGTTATTCATAATGGTCAAGACCCTAAAACCAGTGTTGGTGTAATTTTAGAAGTTAAAAAGCCAACAAATAAAAGCGAAATGCTCAAAATTGATAATTTAAATACTAAAGCATTTCAGGAATTAGTTTTATATTTTCTCAGAGAACGTTTAACAGAGAAAAATCTAGAACTGAAATATTTAATAGCAACTAATATTTACGAATGGTTTATTTTTGA